>JAUMUU010000019.1 GCA_030530545.1 Neisseria sp.
TTATGCAGGTGCATGACGAACTGGTGTTGGAAGTACCCGAAGCCGAACTGGATTTGGTGAAAGAAAAACTGCCGCAGATTATGGCGAAAGTGGACGGCGGAATGCTGAAAGTGCCGCTGGTGGCGGAAGTGGGCGCGGGCAAAAATTGGGATGAGGCGCATTAACCGGCAACCGTGCCGCCGCCGCACGGCCGCCCGCTTCACAAAACTTGATAATATTTATCGTTTACTGCACAATAAGGCCGACCCCGCCCCGGCGGGATTTCAACCATTAAGGAAACATAATGAAAAAAACCGTATCAACCCTGATTTTGTCGGCCGTATTCGCCGCCGGCACACTGACTGCCGCAGCCGTCGTCGATTTCGGCCACGAACAGGCCCTGACCATAGGCGGCAAACCCGCCCACCTGAACGAAACATCCGCACGCATATTGGGCAACCAGGGCGGCAGCGCGCCCGAACTGGTGGACGACATCTATGACGGCTTGGGCGCGAAAAAAGTCCCCGGCTACAAAATCATGATTATGGGGCGCACCTATTCCGTTACCGCCGAAACCAAGCCGCCCAAAGAAGGGCAGAGCCAATGGCGCGAAACCGCCTATGTGCATCGCGGGGTGAAGCTGATAATCGGCATCCCGGTGGCAAGGGGCAAAATGGACATCGCCCATGCCCGCCTGCTTAAAATGGCCGTGGTGGACGACGACGGCGGTTCCGCACCGCATTCACAGGACGAAAAAATCCGCCCCGTGGGCAAACAGCTGATGAACAAGGATGTGAAAGTGGAAAACCCGCAACTGAAAATCACAGAGCTGGACCTGCCCAACATGAAAAAAGGCGAAACCAGCGGCGGCGGCGTGAAACTGGAGGCATCGGCCACCCTGGACGGCAAACCCGTCCATACCAAAATAGACAGCACCTTCGCCCGCTTCTACACCGCCAGACCGGCCAGCAGCGCGCCGTTTAAGGCAGACGGACGGTTTGTAAACTGATGCCGCCCCCTCCTTGACGGAGGGGTTTCGCCTAGAGGGGCGGATGTCGGAACAAGCCTGTTTCTGATGCGGAAAATGCCGTTTTATAGTGAATTAAAATTGCAATAATGCGGTGTGCCGCCAACGCCCCTATGTATCATCCCCACACGGCTCTCGTTGCCGCCTTGTATCATTTTTATTTTAATCCGCTATATAATTGAAGGAATACCCATGACCCTGAATTTCGATGCCGACGGATTTCCCGACTACTTCAAACTTGCCCCCGCCATCACCCTGCACGACCCCTTGGCCGAATTTCTCGGCGCGTCCCAAAACGGCCTGCTGACTTACCGCTATATCGATGCGGTGCGCCTGGCCGGACATTCCTGCCCCACCGTGGCCGGCGCATACCTCATGGTTTATCGCGGCTTAAAAGCCCTGTATGGCGGCGAAATGCCCGAGCGCGGCGGCATAGGGGTCGTCATGCAAGGCGGTTGCGGCGAGGGGACGGCGGGGGTGATGGCCGCCGTGGCGACGCTGCTCACCGGCGCGGCAGGGGAACAGGGCTTCGGCGGCATAGGTATGCACCGCCGTTTCGCCCGCCGCGACCTATTGCGTTTCGGCGGCGATATGGACGGCGTGATGTCGCTGCACAGGCATGATACCGGCGAGGCGGTGGAAGTGTTTTATAATGCCCAACGCGTGCCTTTTGCCGAACAAATGGCCGAAATCATGCCCAAGGCCGTCAGCGGCGCGGCAACAGGCGGGGAATTGCAGTTGTTCAAAGAATTGTGGCAGGGCCGGACCCGCGCGATTTTAATCGACCACGCCGAAGATACCGATTTGGTTGTCGTGCGCCCGCTGCCGCCCGGCGGAAACCAGGCCGGTTAAACGCAAAGTACCGCCATTGTCGGATTGCCCCTTCCCCCAAGCCAAGGGAAGGGGGCAACTTTTTTTATCGCAGACGGCCGTTTGAAAACAATTTCAGACGGCCCGTTTTTTCCATCAGCCATGTATTACCACCGAATCGCCCTCAACGTTCCCGTTTCAGACGGCCTGTTTACCTACAGCCACCCCGACCCCCTGCCGCCCGGCACGCGGGTAACCGTTTCCTTCCGCCGCAAAACCCTGTCGGGCATAGTCTGGGAAAACCATACCGCCCCCGGCCTGGACCCGGCCAAAATCCTGCCCGTCCAAACCGTATTCGGCAGCGAGCCGCCGCTGCCCGAAGAATGGCGCGCACTTTTGGCCTTCGCCTCGCGCTATTACCATTACCCGCTGGGGCAGGTAGTGGCCGCCGCCCTGCCGCAGGGATTGAAGGGGCTGACCGCCGCCGCCCTTCCCGTCCCGCCCCGTTTTTACCGCCTGAGCGAGGAGGGGCTGCGGCAGCCGCCCCCGCGTTTCCCAAAACAGGCCGCATTATGGCAGGCGCTGCACACGGACGGCACGGACACGGAGACACTCAAACACATACACAAACAAGCGGCCGAACTGCTGGACGAATGGGCAAAACAAGGCTGGGTGGAAACCTGCGGCCGGCCCTGCGGCATAGCGCCCCCCCCCCACGCCCCCAACCCCGCCCAACTGGCGGCCGCCCGGGCCGTGCGCCATGCCTTCGGCGGCTTTCAAAGCTTCCTGCTGTACGGCATAACCGGCAGCGGCAAAACCGAAGCCTATTTCGAAATCATGGCCGACATCCTGGCACGGGGCGGGCAGGTCCTCTTCCTGCTGCCCGAAATCAACCTCACCCCGCAACTGCTGGAACGGGTGGAACGGCGTTTCCCCCAAGTCCCCGCCGCCGTACTGCACAGCCAAACCCCCGCCGGACGGCGCACCCGGGACTACCTTCGCGCCCAGACCGGGCAGGCCAAACTCATCATAGGAACGCGGCTGGCCGTATTCACCCCGCTGCCCGACCTGGGCCTGATAGTCGTAGACGAAGAACACGACAACTCCTTCAAACAAGACAACGAACTACGTTACCAGGCGCGCGATTTGGCGGTATGGCGCGCCAAACAACGCGCCTGCCCCATAGTTTTGGGCAGCGCCACCCCCAGCCTGGAAAGCTGGCACAAGGCCAAAAGCGGCGCATACCGCCTGCTGGAACTGCCCGCCCGCGCCCGCCCGAACGCCGTCTTGCCGCACATAGACATCCTGGACATCAAAAACATCAAATTAGACAACGGCTTTTCGCCCCAGGCCTTGACACTTTTACAGCAAAACCACCGGGCGGGCGGACTATCAATGGTCTACATCAACCGGCGCGGCTTCGCACCCGCCCTGTTTTGCGGCGACTGCGGCCACACCTTGGGCTGCCCCAACTGCTCGGCCAAAATGGTATTGCACCGGCAGGCCGGCCAACTGCGCTGCCACCACTGCGACTATAGGCAGCCCGTGCCGCACCAATGCCCCGAATGCGGCAACCAGGACCTGACGGCGGTGGGGCAGGGGACGCAGCGCGTGGAAGAAACCCTGCGCCGCTTCCTGCCGCAGGCCGGGATAGCCCGCGTGGACAGGGACAGCACCTCGCGCAAAAACGACTGGGCAAAACTCTACGCACAAATCAACGGCGGCGGCCTGGACATATTGGTCGGCACACAGATGCTGGCCAAAGGCCACGACTTCGCAAGACTGAACCTCATCGTAATACTCGATGCCGACGGCAGCCTGTACAGCGCAGACTTCCGCGCCCCCGAAAGACTGTTTTCCGAACTGATGCAGGTATCCGGCAGGGCGGGCAGGGCGGAAAAGCCCGGGCGCGTACTGATACAGACGCGCCTGCCGCAATCGCCCTTATACGCGGCCTTAAAGGCGCAGGATTACCGCCGCTTTGCCGACAAGGAACTGCAGGAGAGGGCGGATTTCGCCCTGCCCCCCTTCGCCTTCCAAATCGCCATCCGCGCCGACGCGCCGCATATGTCCGAGGCGGAGGGATTCTTAAACCAAATCAAAGAGGCCGTCCAACCCCTGCATCCCGAGGGCGTAACCGTATTCGGCGCAGTGCCCATGTTTATGATGCGCCTGGCCGAACGCGAACGGGCGCAGATATTTTTAGAAAGCCCGTCCCGCGCCGATGTGCACCGCGCGGCGGCCTTATGGCTGCAGATGCTGAGGCAGAACCGCAACGGCAACATCCGCTGGTCCGTGGATGTGGACCCGCAGGAAATCTGAATATGGGCCGGGCGGGAAGGATGGTTATTTTTTCAGTTCCTCGTTGATTTCGCCATACAGGGCATGGAAGTCGGGTTCGCCGACAAAGGTTTTGATTATCCTGCCTTTTTTATCGGTCAATACGGAAGTGGGGTAAACCTGGGTGTTGAAGGCCCGGGCCAGGCCGTGCTTTTCGTCATAGATGATGGGAAAGCCGATATGGCGGGTTTGGACATAGTTTTTCACACTGTCCAAAGAATCATAGGGTTGGGATATGCCTATGATTTGGAAATCGGGCTGTTGGCGGTAGTCCTGCGACATTTTGACGATTTTGGGCATTTCGCTGACGCAGCCCGGGCAGGACGGAAACCAAAAATTGATAAAGCTGACCTTGCCCTGCAGTTGGGCGTTGCTTATGGTGCGGCCGTTTAGGTCGGTTGTGGTGAAACGGGGGGCGGGGTTGTCTTGTGCGAACAATAAGAAAGCCAGCAGGCCGGCAATCAGGATGAGGGATATGGTCTTTTTCATCAAAATTTCCTTAACGGTTGGAACGCCGCCCTTAGCGGCGGTAGAAGTTGGGTTTGTTCGAGATGGGATGTAACCCCTTCCAAACCAGGGCGATACACAGGGCTGCGCCTGATGTGCCGCCCTGCATGTTAAAATATGCAAAATGCCTAGATGGTTGGGATGTTGTGATGGATGGCGCGGGCGGGCATGGGGATGCCGCTTTAAATCCGGCGGTTTGCCTTTGCTGCGGCTGCTTATCCCCAACCCGCGTGATGAACGGCGGTTTAAGTTTGATGCGTAATATAGTGGATTGAAATTGCAAGGCCAAGTCGTTGCCGCCTTGTCTTATTTTTATTTTAATCCACTGTGTTCCAACCCACCATAAGGGGATGTCGTATTCAACGGGGGGCGGCGGCCTTGTGCAAGGTGTCCAACAGTAGGAATACGGCAGGCGGCCAGTCGGCGGCCGCGCCTTTTTCCACGGCGGCCAGGCTGATGTCGGCCTGTGCGGCGGTTTTGCCGTTATGGCCGAAGGCGGCGGTTTGGCGTATGACCAGGCTGCGCGGGTGCAGCCCTATGATGCGGCTGCGGATGTGCAGGATGTCGCCGCATACGGCGCTGCGAAGGTAGCGGATGTCGGCGCGGGAAACGACTACGGGCGTGCCTGCCAATCCGTCCGACAGGCCGTGCCGCTCGAAAAAACGCCAGCGCGCTTCCTCCATCAGCTCCAGGTAGCGGGCATGATTGACGTGGCCGTAGCCGTCCAGATGGTAGTTGCGGATGGTGAAAACGGTTTCGTCCATGTCAGTCGGTAATCAGCGGGCGGAAGGTTTCGCGGGCCAGGGGCTCGGCCGTCAGGTCGGTCAGGATGGTGGACAGCCGTATGTCGAACCATTCGTTGAACAGGTCGGCCTGCAGCGGCGGCCAGGTGCTTGGGTCCTCGCACCAGTCGGCCAGCTCGGCGGCAAAGATTTCCTCCGTCCTCGCGCCGATTTCCTCCCACATTTGCGCGGCATCGCCGCAGGGGGAAACCAGGTAGGCGTTGGCATCGGCCTGCAGGTCTTCCAGCGTGATGCCCGAGGTGTCTATGCCGGCCGATTGCAGCCACTGCCAAAAGGGTTCTTTGGGGATAAGCAGGAATACGCTGCGGTTTACTTCGTACATAATCGCTTCCTTGTCGCGGCAGTCCGTTGCCCGTGCGGGCGGGCCGCCGTTTTAAAACGGTTTGAAAATCACCAGGTACAGGGCGGCGGCCAAAGCCAGGACGGGTATTTCGTTGAATACGCGCAACCAGGTGTGGCTGCGCCTGTTGCGGCGGGCGGCAAACTGCCGCAGCAGCCGGCCGCAGGCGATGTGGTAGCCCAAAAGGAACAGGCCTATGGCGGCCTTGCCCCAGCCCCAGCCCGCCCTCCAGCCGCCCGACAGGTAAAGCAGCACCAACCCGAAAACCAAAGCGCCGGCGCACAGCGGGGTGGCAAAGCGGTAGAGGCGGCGCGACATATCCAGCAGCCTGCGGTATTCGTCGCCGTCGCGGGCGCGTATCTGCGCCATATTGACGTAGATGCGCGGCAGGTAAAACAGTCCGGCAAACCATGAAACGACGAAAAACAGATGCAGCAGTTTGAGCCAAAGGTAAACGGGCATAAACAAACGGCCTTTCAGACGGCCTGCGCCGCATCTGTATTTTTAACGAAATGATGGGCGTTGATTTCAAATCCGTGGCGGTAATACAGGCGGTGTGCATCGGTGCGGCTGCCCCCCACCAGCGCGTCGGCATGGATGCGGGTTATACCCTCTTGGCGGGCGATGACGGCCACGGCCTCCAACAGGCGGCTGCCGCACCCCTGGCCGCGCAACTGCGGCACGGTAACGATATCGTCAATAACGACGTGCCGCCCGTAGGACAGGCTTTCGGCAACCCTAAAGCCGCAAACGGCCACCGCATTCTTTTTGCCCTCCTCGAATATGCCCAACAGGCGGTAGCCCATATTTTGGCGCAGGCGGTCGATTTGGCCGGTGAAGCGGGCGGCATCGGTCAGACCGGTACGCAGCACGGCCAACGCGGCAAAGGCCGATGCGGTATCGGCCGCGCCGATTTCGCGCAACACGCGCCCGGGGGCGGCTTCCCCGTCCTGCCGTTCGGGCGGGGGGGCGGTTTGCGCCGGGGCGGGGGGCGCGGCGGCATCCTGTGCCGGGGGGGGGATTGCGCCGTCAAAGACGCGCAAATCGTTGTCGGCGGCAAAATCCATCAAAAAGCGGAACATGGGCGGATTGATGGTTTCGAGCTTTTTGCCCACCGCCACACAGCGGATTTTGTCTATCAGTATAGGCCTCACCCACTCATGATAGGAAAGCCGGTTGCCTTTGTCGAAGGAAGACAATATGCCGCACAGGCGTTCCGCCCAGTCGCTGGGGCGGAAGGTTTTACCGTTGCCGGTCGTGCCGTGGATGATGATTTCTTCGGGATTGGGCGTAAACATAGAGGCTCTTTTTCTGATGGTCGGGACGGCCGGCGGCCGCGCAGCCGACTCTGGCAGGCGGATTATAGTGGAATGAGTCCGAAACGGATACCTGGCGGCGGCACGGCGCACGGTAGGCGGCACGGCGGTTTGCCCCATACGGCCATATTGTCGGCCATGCGGGGCGGAAATCCGTTAAAATGGCCGCTTTGCTTTGGAAAAGGGATTTATTATGCGTTATCTGCCTTTGTTGCTGGCCGCTGCGGCTGTATTGTCGGGCTGTTCGTGGGAAACCTACCAAAACAGCGAAGGCCGCACGGCCCTGCGCCAGAAATACCGGCCGGGTACGGCGGTTTATTATGAAGACGGCACTTATTCGCGCAACATGCGCAACAACCAGTTCCGTCCCGAACGTCATGCCGTGCCGCCCGCCGGACAGGATTCGGCAGAACCGCAGGCGCAGGACGCGCAGCGCACGCATTGGCAGCCGATACAAAAACAGTAAGCGCCCATCCCCTCCGGGGAAAAGGTTTGTTTGCCTTTATCAAAATTTCCTTAATGATTGAAACCCCGCCCTTAGTGGCGGTAGGATTTGAGTTTGTTTGGGAGGGGTGTAACCCCTTCCAAATCAGGACAACGCACAGGGCTGTGCCTTATGTGCGGCCCTGTATGTTGAAACATGGATGAAAAATGAGTTTGCTCACCGACCTGTTGTACCTGACCGCCCCGGTTACGCTGCCCATGGCCGTTTGCGGGCTGGCGGTCTTTGTGTTTGATGTAGGAAGCGGCTCGCCCGCCGAGGCCAGGGCGGGGCGGGTGCTGACCTGGGTAACACTGTTCTCCCTGCTGCTGCCCCCCGCCGCCATCCTGAGCTGGGACATGGGCCTGTTTTGGCGGCTGGTATGGCTGGTGTTATTGTCCGTGCCGGTTTACGGGGCGGCGGCCGTATCCATAGGCGCGGCGTTTTCCCGGCTGGATGCCTCCCGCCGCTAAGGCCGCCGGCGGATATAGCAGATTAAAATAAAAGTAAGACAAGGCGGCAAAGAGAGCTGTGTACGGATAGTACGGCAAGGCCAGGCAACGCTGTACTGGTTTTTGTTAATCTACTTAAAGTTCGAACCCGGCTTGGGGTACAGCCGCCACATGTGTCAAAACCGCCTGAAAACCGTTGCCATACCACGGTTTTCAGGCGGTTTTTTCGCACACCCCTTTCCAAACGGCGCGGTCAGAACAAATCGGCCACGGTAACGGGCAGATTTTCGACCAGCCCCATTTTCTCTTCCGCCTGCTGCTGCTGTTGGCGGAAGGCGGCCATATTCACCGTTTCCATCTTGGGCGTGGGCAGGGCGGTGGTGGACGGATTGACATGCTGGCCGCCGATTCTGGCCTCGTAGTGCAGGTGGGGGCCGGTGGAACGGCCGGACGAACCGACAAAGCCTATGACCTCGCCCGCCTTCACCTGCCCGCTGGAGGGCGAAAACGCACTCAGGTGGCCGTAGAGGGTTTCCACACCGTTGGCGTGTTGGAGCATGACGGTGTGGCCGTAGCCCCCCTTCCAACCCTTAAAGGTGAGGATGCCGTCGGCGGGGGCATAGACGGGCGTACCCATGGGGGCGGCGAAATCTATACCGGTGTGCATTTTGACGGTGTGCAGAATGGGGTGGACGCGTATGCCGTAAGGCGATGAAATACGCGTATACTTGACCGGTTGGATGACAAACTCATTCAAATTTTCCGTCTTTAAGGCCTTGCCGTTTTTATCATAATAACTGCCGCCTTCATCGCCCTTGTCATAATAATAGGCGCGGTAGATTTTACCGTCTTTGACGACTTCCACGGCCAAAATATCGCCCGCCCCCATTTCCTGCCCCCGGAAATACATAGTGTTGTAGAGCAGGGTGATTTGGTCGCCGGGCTGCATATCGTCCAAATTAAACTTCTGGCTGAAAATATCGCGCAGGGATTCGCGCAACTCCACCCCCACCCCGGCCTGTGCCAGCGACCCCTTGGCCGAGGTACGCACCATCACCGACTTCAAGGTCGGCATGGTCTTCATTTCTATGTCGGACGCACCGGCCTGCCATTTGCCGTCGCGTTTTTCCAGGGCGATAAGGTTGCGTTCGCCGTCGTCCTCGCTGAAAAACTGGATGGCGCGGATATCGCCGTTGTCGTTTTTCAACACACTGACAGTCTGCCCCGTCCTCAGCCGCTGGTTTTTTTGCCCCGCCGTATCCTTGTCCAATACAGCGTCCATATCCTTGTCATCCAGGCCGTAGCGGCGCAGGATGTCGCCCAAGGTATCGCCCGCCGCAACCGGCTCTTCCACCCAATAACTGTCTGCCGTGCGCGCGCCGTTTACGGTTTGGGGCGGCAATTCCTCTACCACGCGCTCGGGTTTGAATGCCTCCTGTTTCGGAGGGTGTCGGAACACGGCGTAGGCCGCCGCACCGGCAAGGGCCAGCAAAACGGCCGACAAAAGCCGGCCTTTGTATTGCAAAACCTTCTTCATCAAATCTTCCTTAACGGTTGAACCCCCGCCGCAGCCTTATAAGGCTGGGCAACGCTGTACCGGTTTTTGTTAATTCACTATATCGAAAACCGGCCATCAGCCTGTGCCGCCTCACTTTCGGGGGCGGCCGCCATAACGGGCGGGGCGGCAATTTTATCAGATTGCACCGTAAAACTCCGTCCTTGGGGCAGGGGATATGGGGCGGGGATTGCGGGGCAGCCCTAATACCTTGTCTTAAATTGGTTTATTTTTAAAAGCCGGCACAGGGTAATCGGAAATCCCACTATCCGTATACGGCACTCCCTGCCGCCTTGTACCATTTTTATTTTAATCCACTATGGCTTTTGATACGCAGCTTGCCGGTTTTCGTCCTTCCCGCGCAGGCGGGAAACCATGCAAATACGCCAAGCATACGGATTCGAACTGATGCCGAGGGCGGGCAAATCCGCAAAATGAAGCGGTTTGGCGCACCCGTTGCCGCCCCGCTTGTTCAAACATGCAAAAAACCATGTTTGGGATATTCCGCCGCCGCTGTTGCGCTACAATGTCGGCATTTTGCCCCTTAGGGAAAACCATGCAGCTTACATTGGCCCTGCCCGGCCTCAACCGTCCGTCCGATTCCTCCCTGCCCGCCACGCCCGCCTTGAACGAATTATTGCGCTTCGGCCGCTTTGTGCCGCAGCCTTGTTCCGTTTCGGCCTTTTACGCCCGTTATTTGTGGCGCGGCAGCCTGACCGCGCAGGCCTTGGCCGCAGCCGGCCTGCCGGACTATACCCCGTCCGTGCTGGCTTCGCCGCTTCATCAGCGTATGGGCATCAATCAAACCCATTTTGCCGCCGGACGCGGTCTGGCCGTCAGTATGGGCGAGGCGCGGCAGTGGTGCGGGGAACTGAATGACTTTTTCCGCGCGGACGGCTGGCGTTTTTATCCCTTCCGCCCCGAATTGTGGCTGCTCACGCTGCCCGAACAGCCCGCCTGGCGCGTGCCGCCCGTGCTGGACATATTGGGGCAGGCGGACGGGATGGAACGCATGGAGGGGGATGCCGATGCCTCCTGGCTGGCCAGGCAGACCGAAATCCAAATGTGGCTGCACGGCCACGCCCTGAATGCCGCCCGCGCCATTCCCGTGAACGGGTTGTGGCTGTGGCCGGACTTGCCCGGCGGGGCGGGGGCGGATTTGACGGCCACGGACAGCGAATGGGCCCTGAACCCGGCCACGGGTTTGATTGCCGCCCCCGCCGATTGGGCGGCCTTTGAAAAAGCCGCTGCGGATTTCGGCCGCACCGTTGGGGAAGGGCTGATTTTTCTCGATGATTTGGCGGCGGAGGATGACGCGGGGGCATACCGCCGCCTGCTGGCCGGTTGGGAAGGCCGTTTTTTCGCCCCGATATTGCGCGTTTTGCAGGCCGGCCGCCTGGAAAAGCTCATTATCGCCACGGACGGCGCGCGCGGGGGCTGTTTGGAAATCAAGGCCAAGCCCGGGCGCGCGTTTTGGAGGCGGCGCAAAACCTTTGCCGGTTTTTTGGGCTGACGGCTGAAATTTGCCAAAAAATCCCTTGACTCCGGCTAGGCCGGCCGTTATAATGCTTTTTTCTGGGTCGTTAGCTCAGTCGGTAGAGCAGCGGACTTTTAATCCGTTGGTCGAGCGTTCGAATCGCTCACGACCCACCAGTTATCAAAAAACCGGTTCGAATTTGTTTCGAGCCGGTTTTTTGTATGGTGAATTAAAATTGCAAGACTATAGCAAACATACTTAACTTCAAATATGGAATATCATCAAATTCCGGCCTTCCCGCGCAGGCGGGAATCCATCGTAAAACTTGAGAAGCCTTGATTTGAAAAACAATTTCTGAATTTCAAAAATGGATTCCCGTCTGCGCGGGAAGGCCGGCAACCGATAAGTTTCGTATCGGAAATCAAGTAATTTAGTATAAGGCGTTGCCAACGCCCTTATGTGCCATCCGTACACGGCTCTTGTTGCCGCCTTGCCTTATTTTTATTTTAATCCGCCGTATTTTGATTTTGCGGCCGAGGCCGTTTGTATGGCGAAGCGGCTGTTCGGGCGGCAAATCCCGCATGGTGTTGCGATAGGGGCTTTGGCTTATCCGTATCCGGTACGCAAGGGGCGGTTTTTTCCTGATTCAAATCAGGCCGCGCTGTTTCAGTTCGTTTTTCAAATAGGCGTAATACACGGGCGAAATCACAATGCCGCCTATGCCGAATATCCTTTCAAACACCACCATGGCTATCAGCAGTTCCCATGCGCTGGACTCGATTTGCGAGCCGATAATCTTGGCGTTCAAAAAATATTCCAGTTTGTGAATCACCACTAAAAATACCAGGGAGGCCAGGGCGACATACAGCGACGCGCCCAGGCTCAAGATAATGATGACCGTGTTGGAAATCAGGTTGCCCGCCACGGGAATCAGCCCGACCACGAAGGCGATGACCAATACGGTCAGGCGGAAGGGCAGCGTTATGCCGAACAGGGGCAGTATCATGTAGAGGTAGAGTGCAGTCAGGGCCGTGTCTATGAAGGAGATTTTGACTTGCGCGATAAATACCCGTTCGAAACTGTGTTGGAAATTGACGATGCGCCGTACCAGTTCGGCCTTGAAGGGCGGCATTTGCCGGCGTTGGCGGCGGGTGTTCAGGCGGTGGAAGCTGAGCATGGCGCCGACTATCACGCCTATGATGATGTAAACGAAGGTGGTGAGGCTGTTTTTGCTGATGCGGGTGAGGGTGTCGCCGTATTCTTTAATCAGGCCGGCGGCGGCGGTTTTGATTTCGGCCAAATTGGCGGGCAGCATATTGACCAGTGCGGCAGGCAGGTCTTTGCTGTTTTTGGTGTCTTCGATTATGGCCGCCAGTTTGCCCATCATCACGGTGATGTGGCCGCCGTGTATCAGGTGGTAGATGCCCAAGGCCAGCAGGAAGATGGTGAGCAGGACCAGCCCTATGGTGAAGGTGGCCGAAACCAGGTTTACGTTGCGCACGTTCAGCGAGCGGCGCAAATAGGCGTTGTGCCACGGCAGCCTCCGGCGCAGCCACAGAATCAGGCCGTTGGTTTTGGCAATGAAGATGTAGGTCAGGATGACGGCCAGCAGCAGCGGCAGGAAGTGGAAATGTAGGACGGCCAGCAGGGCGGCCGCCGTCAGGATGTAGGATGCGGTGCGGAAGGTTTGCGGTTGGTCGGGGACGGGGGGCATGGTGTCGCGTCGGTGTTGTCGGAAGTCGGGGCATTATACAGGGCGGAGGCCGGCCTGCCGATGTTTTCCGATATGGGCGGGCGCGGCCGTGTGTCTGATGCGGTTTTTATTTGGCGGCCTTTAAGGGCAGTTTGATGTGGGGCTTGGCGGGCGGGGCGGTTTTTTCGGCGGGCAAAAGCCCCAGTTCTCGCTGCTGGCTTTCGCTCAGCAGGTTGCTCCAGTCGCCGTTTTTGTACCATTGCGGGCCGTCCAGTTCGCAGGGGTGCTGGATGCGTTCGCAGCCGTTGCCGCATTGGAGGTCTTCGGCGGAACAGTATTTGTCGCAACCCCAGCAGATGCGCTCGGGGTGTTTGGGGAGGATGGGGAATTTTTTGGCCATGGGTTTTTCCTTTTGATGTGCCTTGCCTTTTGGCCGATATGATACGCCTGGGACGGAAAAAACAAAACCGCCGCACGTTCCCACAACATGCAGCGGTCAATCCCCAATTGTTCTCCGCCTTCCCGAGCGGATTGACAGCCGCCTTTCAGACGGCCTGCCGTCTTTAGGGCTATCGTTTTTCCGTAATGTATTTGTTTTGGATGCCTGGGCATCTGTCAAACGGCCGGCAAGCTGTATGCCGACAATCTGTATCTAGCAAAGTATGTGCCAATCTCGGAATTATCCCTATTTTATGTTTAATATGATGATATTGAATGGAAAATTTTTTAAATGCCTTTGGTATGGCCAATGCCCTTGTGGCGCATAGGGGCATTTTTACGGCACTTATTGCCACTGGCCTTTATGCAGGATTGGTAAATTTATGCCGCTTTTTGTCAGCTTGGGGCGGGTGTTTTTCAAGATGCGGGGGATTTTGTTAAGTTTGTCCCGCCGTGTGCAAAGCCGTCAATGTTAAAATCGGTTTTTGTCAGTTATTTTGAAGATGATGCGAATCGGCACTTACATAATAGACCCGCCTTTGGCACTTGCGCCCATGGCGGGGATTACCGACAAGCCTTTCCGCATGTTGGCGCGGGATTTCGGTGCGGCTTATGCGGTAGGCGAGATGATAAACGGCGACCCTTCGCTGCGCCACACGGCCAAAACGCGCCGCCGTTGCGATTTTGAAGGGGAGGGGGGCATACGCGCGGTGCAGATAGTCGGCGGCGACCCGGTGCAGATGGCGCAGGCGGCGCGCTATTGTGTGGAAAACGGCGCGCAGGTCATAGACATCAATATGGGCTGTCCGGTGAAGAAGGTGTGCAATGTGCTGGCAGGCAGCGCGCTGCTGCAAAACGAGCCTTTGGTGGGCAGGATTTTGCGGGAGGTGGTTAGGGCGGCCGGTGTGCCGGTTACGCTGAAAACGCGGCTGGGATTTGCCGAAAACAATAAAAATATCCTGACTATAGCCAAAATGGCCGAACAGGAGGGGATAGCCGCCCTGGCGGTGCACGGCCGCACGCGCGAACAAATGTACAAGGGGGAGGCTTCCTACGGCCTGATTGCCGAAGTCAAACGGCAGGTCGGGCTGCCGCTGTGGGTCAATGGCGATATAACCTCGCCGCAAAAGGCTGCGGCGGTGTTGCGCGAAACGGGGGCGGACGGGGTGATGGTAGGGCGGGGCGCGCAGGGCAGGCCCTGGCTGTTTGCCCAAATCGGCCATTTTTTGGCCCATGGCGCGCCGCCCCCGCCCATGCCGTTTCAGAAGGCTGCGGAAACGGTTTTGCGCCATTTGTCGGCCATGTATGATTTTTACGGCGAAACGGCGGGGCTGCGTATCGCCCGCAAGCATATAGGCTGGTATTTCGCCTGCCTGCCCGGCGGGGACGAGGGGCGCAGGGCGGCCTATGCCGCCGACAGTGCCAAGGGGCAGTATGGCGCGGTGGCGGATTTTTTGTCGCGCCGGGATTTGGACGATTGGCCCGACCAGGCCTGGGGGGCGTTGGAACAGGCGGCCGCTTTGGGCGTACAATAAGGAACGGGGTCGGAATCTTTGCGGCGGCGGCCCGGCCGGGGGTGGAGCGCACTGCGCCGCCGTCCTGCAGCCATGCCGGGGATTCCGTCCGTATATTACGGGGCGGGCTGAATTAAGGCCCGCGTATAAAAAACATTTGCGGCGGCCGGGCAGCGTCCCGCCCGCCCAATGTCGGAAGAAAAACATCATGCCAAACAGAGTTCCCGATATCGCCTACTGTATCGAACAAAATTTGAACCAGTATTTCCGCACCCTGGACGGGGAATGCGCCCAAAATGTGTATGCCATGGTGTTGCGCCAGGTGGAAAAACCCATGCTCGAAACGGTAATGGCGCAATGCGGCGGCAACCAGTCCAAGGCGGCCGGCGTTTTGGGGCTCAACCGCAATACCCTGCGTAAAAAACTCAAAGAACACGGGCTTATTTGAACGGCCGCCTGCGCGCAGGCCGTCTGAAAGCCTTTCGGGCGGTGAGGGGGGATGGATAAACGCAACAAACTGTGGCTGGCGTTGGCCTTAATCGGCATCATAGGCGGCGTGGTCGGCATCGTGCTGACCCGGCTGATGCATTTTGTCCAACATCACGCCTTCCGCTACGCCCTGCACGGCGAGGCCTTGTCCTTCCGCGAGGGCGTGGAGGCCGCCCCGCCGGCGTTAAGGGTGTCGGTGCTGGTTTTGTGCGGGGTATTGGCCGGATCGGGCTGGTGGCTGCTCAACCGTTACGGCCGGGAGCTGACCGATGCCAAACAAGCCCTGGAACGGCCCTTGGAGGGTCTGCCTTTTTGGAAGACGCTGGCGCATTCTGCCCTGCAAATCATCACCGTGGGCATGGGTTCGCCTTTGGGGCGCGAGGTTGCCCCGCGCGAGGCTGCGGCCGCCTTTGCCACGGTATGCGCGAGAAAAATCGGCCTGGACGAACAAGGCGCGCGCCTGCTGACCGCCTGTGCCGCCGGGGCGGGTTTGGCGGCGGGCTACAATGTGCCGCTGGCCAGCACGCTGTTTGTTTTGGAGGCCATGCTGGGCGTGTGGACGCGCCAGGCCGTGGCGGCCGCGCTGCTGACCACGGTATTGGCCACCGCCGTGGCGTGGGCGGGTTTGGGCGATTTCCGCCAATATATCCCGTCCTACACCGTTTCGCAGTTTGAAATCAACCATACCCTGTTATATTGGTCGGTTGCCGCAGGCCCCCTGTTGGGCGCGGCCGCCGCCGCATTCAGGCGCAGCATCCGCCCCCTGCCCCTGGTGGCGCGCGGAGGCGGGTATGCCGTGTGGGCGGCGGCCGCCGCGTTCGCCCTCATCGGCCTGTTGTCCATACGCTATCCCGATATTTTGGGCAACGGCAAGGCGGGCAACCAACTGGTGTTCGGCGGCATGATAGGCTGGACGGACAGCCTGGAACTGTTTGCCGCCAAATGGCTGGCCATCATCCTGGCCCTGGCCGCAGGCGCATACGGCGGCCTGATTACCCCGTCCATGATGTTGGGCAGCACCCTGGCCTATGCCGCCGCTATGTTATGGAATATGTTCCTGCCCGCCGCGCCGGAGGAAAGTGCGGCCGTGGTGGGGGCGGCGGTGTTTTTGGGGCTGTCGCTCAATATGCCCCTGACCGCCCTGGTCTTCATCCTGGACCTGACCCGTGCGCCGATTTCCCTTTTGATGCCGCTTTGCGCCTGCATGGCCGGCGCGGTGATGACCGCAGAATGGCTGGAAAACCAAGCCGCCCGCAGGGGCGGTGAAAACAATATGCAAGGAACACCCCGTGTCTGACGATATTTTCAAACCCTTCAACCGCAGCATTAAAGAAGTTTTCGGCAATACCGATTCCTTCTACCAAATGCCCGAATACCAGCGGCCTTATTCCTGGGACCAGGAAAGGGTGGAACAGTTGTGGTTCGACCTTGCAGAGGCCTACCGCAACCACAGGGACAACCCCGGCGCCGATGCCAATTACTTTTTGGGCTCGGTGGTGCTGGTCAGGCGGGACAAGGGCTATGACGTGGTGGACGGCCAGCAGAGGCTGACCACGCTGACGATTTTGTTCTGCGTTTTGCGCGATTTGTGCGGCGGCCTGCCCTACGACAAACACATCCAAAACAGCATCAAAGACTTCATAGGCGACAAACAGCGGCTGAAACTCACCACCCAATTGAACAACCAGGCACTGTTTGAAACCAGCATCATAGACGGCATAGACTTTTCCGCCGCGAAAAACAAAAAGGATTTGGAAAAAAACCGATTCCTTCAGACGGCCTTTTATTTCAAAAAACTCATAGAAGACGCAAAAAACCCCGATTCTCAGGACCATATCCCCGATTTTGCCGACTTCATCGCCTACCTGTTTGAAAAGACCACCCTGATCTGCATCATCTGCGCCGACGAAGGTTTCGCCATCAAACTGTTCACCGTCCTGAACGACAGGGGTTTGGACCTGACCTCCGCCGACATCGTCAAAGCCTATTTGATGCAGAAGCTGGACGGGGACAGGCGGGCGGCCCTGGTTGAAGTTTGGAAGAGGGTGGAAACCCGTTGCGAGCAGATGGGCGAGAGCGTGCAGCAATTATTGAGCCTCTACCTGTATTACCTGAAAAACGGCAACCCCAAAAAAAACCTGCACGAAGAACTAAAGGCCGAATTAAAAGACACCGACCCATTGCCGGCAGTATTGGAAATCGAAACCTTTGCCCGCTACCTGGATGAAATCAGTTCTGACCGCAAAGACCAAGACTTGTCCAAACTGCGCTACCTGCCGCAGGCCATATATTGGAAGACCATACTGCTGGCCGCCCGCCGCCGCGACTATGCCGATTACGATACCCTGAAATCGCTGCTGGTCAAATACTACTACCAAAGCTGGATAGCGGACGGCACATCCAACCGCATCAAACAACTGTCCTTCAAAATCATCAAAATGGTAAAAGAGGGCGCGCCCGTGGACGCAATCAGGCGCGATATGCTGGACAACCTGAAACACTATCCTTCATATTTGGACTCGCTGCAAAGGCATAACGTCTACAACTTCAAATGGCACAAACCCCTGCTGCTGGCCATCGAATATAGGCAGACGGACGCGCACGGCCATATAGAAATCAACCAAGACCTGCATACCGAACACATCCTGCCCCAGGCCTGGGAAGATGCCGGCCTGGACTGGGGCGCGCGCTTTTCGGCGGAAGAAGCCGAACGCTGCCTAAACAGCCTGGGCAATCTCACCCTGCTGTCGGGCAGCAAGAACATTCGGGCCAGCAACCGCAATTTCCAAGACAAACTCGATATTTACAACGGCAAGGGACTGGACGGCAAAACCTCTTTCGAAATCACCAAACGGATTATCGAACAGGCCGACTTATGGACGGTGGAAACCATAGAAGAACGCAAAGAATGGCTGATTGCGCAGGCCAGGGCCCTGTTGGACATATAGCGCGGACCAACCTGCCGCACCGCGCCGCCTTCAAGCCATCCCGTTTACCCCAAAATTAAAAAATCATGTTCTACCAAATACTTGCCCTTTTGATTTGGAGCAGCTCGTTTATTGCCGCCAAATTTGCCTACACCATGCTAGAACCGCCCATGATGGTGCAGCTGAGACTTTTGATTTCCGCCCTTATCGTACTGCCCGTCTGCCGCCGCCATGCGGGCAATGTGCCGCGTGAAAAGTGGAAACCCTTGCTGTGGCTGTCCTTTTTAAACTACATCGTGGTACTGATGCTGCAGTTTGTCGGGCTGCAGCACACATCGGCCGCCAGCGCGGAAACGGTTATCGGATTAGAACCGCTGCTGATGGTGTTTATCGGCCATTTCTTCTTCCGCGACAGGGCGCAATGGTATCACTGGCTGTGCGGGCTGGCGGCCTTTGCCGGCGTGGCGGTGATGATTGCGGGCGGGCGGGACGGCGGCGGCATAGGCATTTGGGGCTGCCTGCTGGTGTTGGCCGGAGGCGTGGTGTTTTGCAGCATCACCCGCCCGACCCAGCGGCTGATAGCCGACATAGGCGCGCCCGCCTACACATCGCTGTCCCTGGCGGCGGGGGCGGTGTTGTGCCTGCCCTTTTCGTTTTTGTTGTCCGACAGTTACGAAATCCGCTGGAATTGGGAGGGCGGCATCGCGCTGCTGTATTTGGGCGTGGGCTGCAGCTGGTTTGCCTATTGGCTTTGGAATCAGGGCATGAAAACCGTACCGGCCAACCTTTCCGGCCTGATGACCACATTAGAGCCCGTATTCGGCATCCTGTTGGCGGTGCTGCTGTTGGGCGAACAAATTTCCCTGCTGTCGGGTTTGGGAATGCTGATAGTCGTGGCGGCGGCCTTTGCCGCAGCGGTGCTGTCCAAAGTGTCGTGGCGGGGGCGGGAAGCCTGAATTTGCGGGGGCTTGGGCATTTCAGGCCGTGCGTCCTGCTGCACCCGCCGCGAAAATGGCGGATAATGCGCTTTTTCCCCAACCGAATATCCATCCAAAGGAATCCCCATGCCCGCAAAAATCCAACGCGCCCTCATCAGCCTGTCCGACAAGACAGGCGCAGTCGAATTTGCCCAAACCCTGCACAAACTCGGTGTCGAAATCCTATCCACCGGCGGCACGGCCAAACTTTTGGCCGATGCGGGCGTTCCCGTCATCGAAGTCGCCGACTACACCGGTTTCCCCGAAATGCTGGACGGCCGCGTCAAAACCCTGCATCCGAAAATCCACGGCGGCATTCTCGGGCGGCGCGATTTGGCGGAACACACCGCCAAAATGGCGGAACACGACATAGGCAACATTGATTTGGTGTGCGTGAACCTTTACCCCTTCGCCGCCACCATAGCCAAACCCGGCTGCACGCTGGAAGACGCGATTGAAAACATCGACATCGGCGGCCCGACCATGGTGCGTTCCGCCGCCAAAAACTGGAAACACGTCGCCATCGTTACCGATACCGCCGACTTCCCCGCCGTTGCCGCCGAAATGGAAGCCAACGGCGGCGCGTTGAGCGACAAAACCCGCTTCAACCTGTCGCGCAAGGCGTTCAGCCACACCGCCCAATACGACGGTATGATTTCCAACTACCTGACCTCGCTTTCAGACGACGTCTTGAGCGGCACGCCCGAAATCGGCGAATTCCCCAGCCAGTTCAACCAAAGCTGGATTAAAGTGCAAGACATGCGCTACGGCGAAAACCCGCACCAACGCGCCGCGTTCTACCGCGATGTGTACCCCGCCGCAGGCAGCCTCGCCGCCTACAAACAACTGCAAGGCAAAGAATTGTCGTACAACAACATCGCCGATGCCGATGCCGCTTGGGAAGCCGTCAAATCCTTCGACGCGCCCGCCTGCGTGATTGTGAAACACGCCAATCCGTGCGGCGTCGCCGTTGCAGCCGATACCTTGACCGCCTACAAACTCGCCTACGCCACCGACACCACCAGCGCGTTCGGCGGCATCATCGCCTTCAACCGCGAAGTGGACGGCGAAACCGTGAAACAGATTACCGACAATCAGTTTATGGAAGTCTTGATGGCACCAAAGTTCACCGACCAAGCTCTCGAAATCGCCGCCGCCAAGAAAAACGTGCGCGTGTTGGAAGTGCCTTTGGAAGTAGGCGCGAACCGCTTTGAACTCAAACGCGTCGGCGGCGGACTGTTGGTACAAACGCCCGACATCCACCGCATCAGCCGCGCCGATTTGAAAGTCGTCTCCAAACGCCAACCGACCGAGCAGGAATGGCAGGATTTGCTGTTTGTCTGGAACG
>JAUMUU010000020.1:0-4317 GCA_030530545.1 Neisseria sp.
CGCAAAAAATCAGCACCGAAACCGGCGAAGAGCCGCGTGCCGACATCGTGTTCAGTATCAAAGGCGAGGAAAAGCGCGCTTCCGCCACCGGCTCGGGCCCCGTGGATGCTATTTTCAAAGCGATTGAGAGTGTGGCGCAAAGCGGCGCGACCTTGCAGATTTATTCCGTGAACGCGGTTACACAAGGCACGGAAAGCCAGGGCGAAACCAGCGTGCGGCTGGCGCGCGGCAACCGTGTGGTAAACGGCCAGGGTGCGGATACGGATGTGTTGGCCGCCACCGCCAAAGCCTATCTGTCCGCTTTGAGCAAGCTGGAATTCGGCGAAGAGAAAATGAAGGCGCAGGGTACGGTTTGACGGATTGACGCAAGGTGGAGGCCGTCTGAAAGTGTTTTCAGACGGCCGTTTGGCGGGTTGGAAAAATGGAAACCAAATATGTTTATCACGATGCCGTGCTGTTGAAAGCGGCATTGGCGGGCAGGGTGTTCAGCTTGGATGTGTGGCTGTATCCGTTGTATTACCCGGGCGGAAAAGAAGTGCGGCTTGAGTTTGAGTATTGCCGTGATGTTTCCGTGTTCAAACACTGGCTGCGGCAATATGCCGCCGTTTGTGCCGAGGACGGCGATGACGAATGCGGTTTGAGGGTAGAAGGTTTGGCCATTACCGGTAGGGAGGGCGGCCTTTTTACCGCCCGGTTTGCCTGCGATTACCTGCCGGCCTTACATTTCAAATTTTCCGCTTTACAGGAAAGGACATCATGATATACACCCTGCCGGAAATCGAAAACCGACTGTCGGGCCGCCCCCTGCCCGAAACACGCCTAATCCGCAAAAAGACCGAAGCCGCCCAAATAAGCAACACCGAACAAACCCTGGGCATCACCTTCCCGCCCGCATTCAAAAACACCATCTCCACTTACGATTTAGGCAATTTTGAAATCAACGACATCCATTTCGGCCACACGGGCGACTATTTGGCCGAACTATCCGCCCTAAACACACCCGACCCTTGGGGCGGAAAATGGTGGCAGGGCGAAACCAGGCCATCGGACATCATAGCCATAGCCCTTTCCGACCCCCACACCTACCTGCTGGATTGCCAAAACGGCCGGATTTACGCCCTGCTTTCCGATGACGAATGGGAGAAATGGCGGATAATCGCCCAAGATTTCCCCACATTCCTGCGGATTATGGCCACCATAGCCATCAACAACACAGAAGGCCGCCCGCAGGCAAACGACCTAAGCCAAATCCTGTCCGCAACATCATCACAGGCCGAACACTTTTGGCGGCACATCATCACAGCTTAACAAGAACGAACCATTCGGAATAAATAATATTTCGCTATAAAAAACAGCAGGTTCAAGGCGAAAAACACAGCAAGGTTATACACCTTAAGGCCGCCATAACCGAACCATCCCCTTGCCCTAACCCCCGTCTTCCGCCTCCCGACCAACCCTTTCCGGCAACAACTTATTCAAACAATCCGTATGCCCCAGCGGGCATACCCGTTTGAAACAAGGCGAACAAGGCAGATGCAGACTGACGATTTTCGCCCCCACACTCAAAGGCGGCGTATGGTCGGGGCTGGACGAACCATATATAGCGACAATCCTGCAGCCCACTGCCGCCGCCAGATGCATCAGCCCGCTGTCGTTGCAAACCGCCATATCCGCACAGGCCAACAAATCTATAGCCTCGTCCAAATCAGTCCGCCCGCACAAATTGACGCAGATGCCGCCCGCCAGCGCATTGATCTCATCGGCCGCCTCCTTATCCTTATACGAACCAAACAGCCAAATTCGGCAGCCTCGGGCGGCATACATTCGCGCCAGCGCGGCAAAATGGCGCGGCGGCCAGCGTTTGGCCGGTCCGTATTCCGCCCCCGGGCAAAAAGCAACAACGCGCCCTTTTTTGTCCAAACCATATTTTTCCAGAGCCGCCCTTTGCCTGGCGGCATCAATGGCAAAAGACGGATATTCGGCATAACCGTCAAAATCCTCCTGCCGGGGATAGGCCAATGCGGTATAACGATCCACCATCAGCGGCAGCGCGGCCTTGTCCAACCTGCGGATATCGTTGAGCAAAAAATAACGCGACTCGCCCACATAGCCCGTCCGCCGCGCTATCCCCGTGGCAAAAGCGATAAAGGCCGACTTGAGCGAACCGGGCAGAACAATAACCTGGTCATAACCGCCCTGCCCCAACTGCCGCCCCAGCCTCCAACGCCGTTTCAAGGCCAACGCACCGTGGCCGAAAGGATTTTCTATAATTTCGGCCACCTCGGGCATATGGCGGTAAACGGCCATAGACCATTTGGGGGCAAAGACATCTATAGTACAGCCGGGATGAAAATAATGCAGACGGCGCAGCAAGGGCTGGGTCATCACACAGTCGCCTATCCAGCTGGGCGAAATAATCAGGATTTTTTGCAACATGATGGGCAAAGGCAGGCACAAAAACGCCAGGCCGACTAATTAACGCTCCGCCCTGTTGAGGCGGCTTTCTATACAGGCCTTGATTTTGCCGTCCTTGGCCAAACCGGCCGCCTCGTGGCGGTAATGGTTGCGGCAGGCGTTTTGCACGGCTTCAAACTCGGCCTTCCGCCCGGCGGCCGATTGACAGGCCGACAACAGGCACAACAGGGCTGCGGCCAGACAAATATCCTTCATCAAAATTTCCTTAACGGTTGAAACCGAAACCCCGCCCTTAGTGGCGGTAGGATTCGGGTTTGTTCGGGAGGGGCGTAACCCCTACCAAATCAGAGCGACACACAAAACTGCGCCTTATGTGCGGCCCCGTGCGTTGAAACATCACTATTCCACTATTCCTTATAATATAGCGGATTAAAATAAAAATGAGACGAAGCGGCAGACAGTACGGCAAGGCGCGCCAACGACTTAGCCTTGCAATCTTAATTCACCATACCTTTCAATGGGCGGCCAGCCTGTTTTTGACTTCCTTCACCGTGCGGGCGAGATTGGGGTCGGCCTTGGCCAGCTTATCCAACATCTGGCCCTGGTTCTTTTCCAAAATCAGACACTTCACAGTTTCATCATACACGGCCACATCATTATTCAAATCTATGGCCGGATTGGTGGCGATTTCATCACGGCAGGCCGAATAAGCAAGGTTGAAATCCGCCAACTGCCGCTTGAGCGTACCCAGCCCGGCCTCTTCGGCCGCCTGTTCGGGATTGCGGGCCACGCATTCTTCCGCGCTTTCGTAACGGCGGCACTTCAAAGGCTGCGCGCCCGCCCCGTCCAACATATCGTCATTGAGCGATGCGGCCACCCTGCCCTCGTCCATGCCTTGAAAAAACTCGTTTTTCTTCAATTCTGTGCTGATGGCCGTGATAGCCACGGGGTTAATGACTTTTTTCAGCGTTTCCTTGCCCACCTCCAAAACCACGGAGGCGGTCATCTGCCAAACGGCTATAATGGACGATGCGGCCAGGGTGCTTAGGGTAAAGACTAGGCCTTTGCGGGCTTTGCCCGGGGTCGGTTGCGGCTGGTTCATACAATATTCCCATGTTTCAACACACAGGGGCGCACATAAGGCGCAGCCCTGTGTGTTGCTTTGATTTGGAAGGGGTTACGCCCCTCCCGAACAAATCCAAATTCTACTGCCCTGAAGGGCGGGGTTTCAACCGTTAAGAAAATTTTAATAAATGGATGGTGGCGGGATTGTACTGAAAAAACGGCCGCTTTAAAATCCGCTTCCGCCCGCCCCGTCCCGCCCGGGTTTCCAACCATTAAGGTATTTTTGATGAACCGCCTGATTATCTTCAACAAACCCTACGGGGTAATCTGCCAGTTTGGCGCACACGAAAAACACCAAAGCCTGAAAGACTACATAGACTGCCCGGGTTTCTACCCCGCCGGGCGGCTGGATGCCGACAGCGAAGGCCTGCTGCTGCTGACCAATGACGGCCGGCTGCAGGCCCGCATCGCCGACCCGAAATTCAAACTGGAAAAAACCTATTGGGCGCAGCTGGAGGGCGCGCCCGATGAGGCGAAACTGGATTTGTTGCGCCGGCCCATGGATTTGGGCGGCTTTATTGCCCGCCCCGCCCGAATCAGGCTGTTGGCGGAGGAAGAAAGCGCGCGCCTGTGGCCGCGCCATCCGCCGGTGCGGGAACGCAAAACCGTGCCGGATTTCTGGCTGGAAATCAAAATCGGCGAAGGCAAGAACCGCCAAGTACGGCGCATGACGGCCAAGGCGGGCTATCCCTGCCTGAGGCTGGTCCGGGTGGCGGCCGGAGGGCTGAATATCTTAGACTGCGGCCTGCCCCCGGGCGAATGGCGTTTCACCGCCAA
>JAUMUU010000020.1:4417-20097 GCA_030530545.1 Neisseria sp.
AAAAAAGAAAAACGCCATGACCGGAAAAAACACCTCCTACGCCGCCCCCCTGCTCATAGTCGGCTGCATAGTCTTCGGACTGGGCAGCCTGATAGTCAAATTCGTCCAAGTGGGTCCTTACGCCATAGCCTTTTGGCGGTTGGCGGTGGCGGCCGTCATCTTCTGGCTGCTGGCGCGCTTTTTCGGCCAAAAGATGCCGCAAAACCCCCGGGCCCTCCGCACTGCCATGTTGTCGGGCGTATTCTTGGCCGTAGACCTGTCCCTCTGGCACGAAAGCATACACGCCGTGGGCCCCGGCATCTCCACCCTGCTCAACAGCCTGCAAATCTTCTTTTTGTCGGCCATAGGCTTTTTCTTTTACGGCGAAAGGCCGGGCAGGCTGCAAACCGCCAGCCTGTTTCTGGCCGTGGCGGGCGTGGCCCTGATAGCCAGCCCCGAATTCGGCCGCAACAACGATGCCGTATGGGGTTTTGTCAGCGGCATCGCATCCGGCGCGATGCTGGCCCTGTCCATGGTGTTCGTACGCAAAACCCACCAAATCGAACCCACCCCCCTGATACCCATGATGATGGTGTTGAATTTCGGCGGGGCGGCCGCGCTGGTCATCCCCTCCCTGATACTGGACGGCGGCGCACTCTACCCCACCGGCCTGCGCGATTTGGGACTGGTATTGGTTTACGGCGCGGTGATGCAGTGTTTCGCCTGGGGCCTGATAGCCTACGCCATCCCCATGCTGTCGCTGTCGCTTACCGGGCTTTTGCTCCTGTCCGAACCCGTAGCCGCCCTGCTGATAGACTACCTGTGGCTGCACAAGCCCATCAACGCCCTGCAATGGGGGGGCGCGGCACTCACCCTGCTGGCGATTTATCTGGGTTCGCTAAAACCCCGCAACGCGGCGGCAAACGCTTTGCAGTAGAACAAGAACTGATTGCCGCCTCCGCAAGGGCGGCAATCAAAAATATGGATTTAAGGGTTCTTAAAGGCAGGGAAATGGCAGTTCATATTTCGGCCATGGGCGGCTAGGGTTTCGGCGTACTGAATAGCAATAGACATGGCATCAATCCTGTGATTGATATAGTGGATTAAAATCGCAAGGCTACAGCGTTGCCAATACCCTTATGTACTACCCATACACAGCTCTCGTTGCCTCCTTGTCTCATTTTGTGTTAATCTACTGCTAGAACTGCCCTGAATTTAGAATGCGGAATCAGGGTTTTCAATAGCCAGGTTAATAGTATTAGTTAAAATCAGACAATCTTATAATAATACAGGAATATTATATGAATAAAAGATTAAATCATATTTTTATATTTGATTGTGTAGGATTGGTAATATTATTTGCTTGTATAGTATCTACTTTTGAAAAATATTATGGATTTAAAATTTTTACTAATTTTAGGAGGCCTGGATTTTATTATTGGATTGGAATGTTTTATTATGGAATTATTTCTTGTTGGTTAGACTATCAATTAATTTTAACAAAAGATGTTTTGTATGAAAAAAAAATCAGTAAAATATAAAATATATTCAATAATATTTTTAGTATTACTATTTATTTCTACCGCCTTGGTAAAATTTTTAAATTTTTGAGCAAGGAATTAGGGGTTGGCAGCGTGGATCAGCCCCAAAAAATGGCCGGTATTAGATTAGGAATTTAGAATAAGGTTAAACCGAGGTCTGTCGAATGTAAACAGATTTTTTTGGGAATGCAAAATGATAATTAAATATTTAATTTTCATTTTGTTTTTGGTTTGCCTGCGGATTTCCATGTCTATTTTGCGGGGGACTCCCCCTGCCGCCACGTTTTATAACCAATTCCTCTTTGCTTACAAATAAACATTCTTTCCCTTCCTCATGGCGGCTGATTATATTCCGCCCCATTCCGGCCATGTCTTAAACCGCCCCACAGGGCGTGCCGGTTCATCATAAGTACATCTGAAAAGCGGCGGGCAGGATTCCCCTGACCATGAAACCCCGCCCGCGCCGAAACGGCAACCCTATCCAAAGGAACAACCATGATACCGATTACCCCCGAGCTGGCCGCCCAACTGGCCGCGCTGGATTCCAGACAATTGGCCTTCCTGGCCGGTTACGCATGGGCACAAAGCGGCGGGCAGGCAGCCGCTTCCTTGCCGTCTGACACGGCCGCCCCGCCTGCGGCAGCCGCTGCCGCAACGCCACCCGCGCCCGCCCGCCGCATCACCATATTGTCGGCTTCGCAAACCGGCAATGCGCGCAAAGTGGCCGGACAATTGGCCGACAAGTTGAAAAACGCCGGGGCGGACGCGGCCTTATATGCCCTGTCCGACTATAAAACCAAGCAGTTGGCGGGCGAGGACATCGTGTTGCTGGTTACTTCCACCCAGGGCGAGGGCGAGCCGCCCGAAGAAGCCCTGCCCCTCTATAAGCTGTTGGGCGGCAAAAAAGCCCCCGATTTGTCGGGCATCAGCTTTGCGGTGTTGGGTTTGGGCGATTCCAGTTATCCGAAATTCTGCCAGGCAGGGCGCGATTTTGACGGGCTGTTGGCCAAGCTGGGCGGCAAACGTTTGGCCGAATTGGGTGTTTGCGATTTGGAATATCAGGCCGAGGCCGACAAGTGGACGGATGCGGTGGCCGCGCAAATCGGCAGCCTGGCCGCCGCGCCCGCCGCCGCCCAAGCGTCTCCGGGCCAAACGCCCGCCCCCGAGGCGGAAGGCAGGCTATACAGCAGGGAAGAGCCGTTTGAAGCGGTGTTGTCGGCGCGCCAGAAAATCACCGCCCGTCATGCCGACAAGGATGTCGAGCATATAGAAATCGATTTGTCGGGTTCGGGTATCCGTTATCAGGCGGGCGATGCTTTGGGCGTGTGGCCGGTCAATGATTCCGCCTTGGTGGACGAGATTTTGCAATGCGCCGGTTTGGAGGGCGGCGAGGCCGTGCAGGCTGAAGGCGGGCGGCAGACCGATATTAGGGCGGCTTTGAGCCGGGAGTTGGACATTACGCAGAATACGCCGCAGTTTGTCCGCGAATATGCCCGCCTGGCCGGGGCGGGCGAATTGCAGGCCTTGGCGGATAAGGCCGAGGAGTTGGGTGCTTATCTGGCCGCCACGCCGCCCGTAGGGGTGATGGTGCAGTTTCCCGCCAAGATATCGGCGCAGGATTTGTATGGGTTGTTCCGGCCGCAAAGCCCGCGTTTGTATTCTATAGCTTCGGCGCAGGACGAGGTGGGCGATGAGGTGCATCTGACTGTGGGTGTGGTGGCTTTCGAGCATCACGGCAGGCATTATACGGGCGCGGCCTCGGGTTATTTGGGCGGCGGTTTGGAAGAGGGTGCGCCGGTGCGGGTGTTTGTAGAACCGAATAAGTTGTTCCGCCTGCCCGAAGACGGCAATACGCCCATTATTATGATAGGTGCAGGCACGGGTGTCGCCCCTTTCCGCGCCTTTATGCAGCAAAGGGCGGCCAACGGCGACAGCGGCAAGAACTGGCTGGTGTTCGGCAACCGCCGCTTTACGGATGATTTTTTGTATCAGACGGAATGGCTGCAATACCGTAAGGACGGCCTGCTGACCCGCGCGGATTTGGCTTGGAGCAGGCAGGGCGAAAGTAAGGTTTATGTGCAGGATAAGTTGAAGCAGGCTGCCGCCGAGGTGTGGGGCTGGCTGCAGGAAGGGGCGCATGTTTATGTGTGCGGCGATGCCGCCAGGATGGCCGCCGATGTGGAAGACGCGCTGTTGGAGATTATCGGCCACTGGGGCAGGATGGACCGCGATGATGCGGAAGAGTATTTGAGCAATCTGCGCGAGGAACGCCGATACCAGCGTGATGTTTATTAAAAGGAGGATTTGTGTCGGGAAAAATTATTATTTTGCTGCTGACTTTGGCCGCCGTGGCGGCACAGGCTTTGTTTATCCGTTCTTTCGGCCATGACGGCGGCGCGGGTTTGAAGGCGTTTTGGGAGGCGGCGGGCATTCAGGCTCCGGCCTTCAGCCTTTGGTTGATGCGGAATATTAAAAATCCGGCTTGGTGGCTTTTGCCCTGCATCTGTGTGTCGGCAGGTGTTTGGGCGGCGCTGAAAGACAGGTTGGGCGCGGCAATCGCCGCTATGATAATTTCTATTGCGTTTGTATTGCTGCTGTATGGGACGGTGTATATCCTGCCCTCTTCTTAAAGGCCGAGGGCAGGAGGCTGCGGCTTTATTGCCGGTAGTGTTTCAGGAAGCGTTCGAGTTTTCCTACGGCTTCTTCGATTTGGTGCGTATAGGCCAGTGTTACTACGCGGAAGTGGTCGGGCTTTATCCAGTTGAAGCCCGTGCCGTGCACCAGTAGGACTTTTTCCTGTACCAGAAGGTCGTAGACGAGTTTCATGTCGTCATGGATGTTGTAGGTTTCGGTGTCGATTTTGGGGAACATGTACATCGCGCCCATGGGTTTGACGCAGGTGATGCCGGGGATTTGGGTCAGTAGTTCGTAGGCTTTGTCGCGTTGTTCCAATAGGCGGCCGCCGGGGGCTATGAGTTCGTTGATGCTCTGGTAGCCGCCCAGTGCGGTTTGGATGGCGTGCTGCATGGGGGTGGTGGCGCACAGGCGCATGGAGGCCAGCATATCCAGTCCTTCTATATAGCCTTTTGCGTGGTGCTTGGGGCCGTTGAGCACCATCCAGCCTTGGCGGAATCCGGCCACGCGGTAGGCTTTGGAGAGGCCGTTGAAGGTGATGGTCAAAAGGTCGGGAGCCAGGGCGGCAATGTGGTGGTGTACTGCGTTGTCATAAAGGATTTTGTCGTAAATTTCATCCGCATAGATAATCAGGCCGTGTTTGCGTGCGAGTTCGGCAATTTCCAGCAGGATTTCTTTGCTGTATACCGCGCCGGTGGGGTTGTTGGGGTTGATGATGACTATGGCCTTGGTTTTGGGTGTGATTTTGGCCTCCATGTCGGCAAGGTTGGGAAACCAGCCGTTTTCTTCGTCGCACAAGTAATGGCGCACCGTGCCGCCCGCCAAGGTGGCCGCCGCCGTCCACAGGGGATAGTCGGGCGCGGGTATCAGGATTTCGTCGCCGTCGTTCAATAATGCCTGCATGGACATGGTAATCAGTTCGGATACGCCGTTGCCTATGTAAACGTCGTTTACGGTGATGTCGCGCAGGCCTTTGGTTTGGTAATAATGGACTATGGCCTTGCGGGCGGAATAAAGTCCTTTGGAATCGCAATAGCCCTGCGAGGTCGGCAGGTTGCGGATAACGTCCACCAGGATTTCATCCGGCGCTTCGAAGCCGAAGGGGGCGGGGTTGCCTATGTTGAGTTTGAGGATTTTGTGGCCCTCTTCTTCGAGTTGCAGGGCTTTTTTGTGTACGGGGCCGCGGATGTCGTAGCAGACGTGGTCGAGTTTGGCGGATTTGGTGAACTTGTCCATTTTGTGTTCCGTTGAAGGTGAATAAGTCTGTCAATTTACTCCGTTTGCGAACTGATTTAAAGGGGGGAGGCGAAAAGGCCGTCTGAAAGCGTTTCAGGCGGCCTTTTTGTTATAGTAAATCAAAATAGCAAGGCTAAGTCGTTGGCGCGCCTTGCCGTACTATACCTACTGTCTGCGGCTCGCCGCCTTATCTCATTTTTATTTTCATCCACCATATTTTTCGGCCTAATCCAGCAACAACGTATCGTCCGACACCTGTTCGCCGCGCGTCTGCTCAAACAAATCCAACAAATCCGACACGCCCATGCCCGCGCGCCTGTCGCCGCTCACATCCAACACCACCCTGCCCTGATGCAGCATCACCGTGCGGCTGCCGTGGTCCAGAGCCTGGCGCATGGAATGCGTAACCATCATGGCCGTCAGCTTGTTTTCGCGCACGATGCGGTCTGTGAGTTCCAGCACGAAGGCGGCGGTTTTCGGGTCCAAGGCGGCCGTATGCTCGTCCAACAGCAGGATTTTGCTGGGCTGCAGGCTGGCCATCAACAAACTCACCGCCTGCCTTTGCCCGCCCGAAAGCAGGCCTATGCGGTCGGACAGGCGGTTTTCCAAACCCAGCTTGAGCAAGGCCAGCTTTTCGCGGAACAACTCGCGCCTGGCCTTGTCCAAAGCGAAGCCCAGCCCGCGCTTGCGGCCGCGCGAATAAGCCAGGGCCATATTTTCCTCAATACTCAAAGCCTCGCAAGTCCCCGCCAGCGGATCCTGAAACACACGGGCGACCAAATGCGCGCGCTTGTGTGCGGGCAGGCGGGTAACATCCCGGCCGTCTATGCGTATAGAGCCGCTGTCCACCATCAAATCACCGCTGACCGCATTCAAAAAAGTCGATTTTCCCGCACCGTTGCTGCCTATGACCGTAACAAACTCGCCATCGCGGATATGCAGGCTCATACCGCGCATGGCCGGATTTTCAATCGCCGTACCGGCATTGAAAGTAACCTTCAGATTATCGGCTTGCATCATGATGCGTTTTTCCTTTTCAGGCAGTATTTCAACATGGGCAGCTGCAGGGCGGCCACCACCAGCACGGCGGTAATCAGATTCAAATCCGAAGACCTAACCCCCATATCCATGGCCAGCGCAATCAGCAGACGGTAAACAATTGCGCCGATAACCGCCGCCAGAGTAACAAAAACAATACGTTTGGCGGGCAACAGATTTTCGCCCACAATAACGGCCGCCAACCCTATGACTATAGTACCTATGCCGCTGCTCATATCCGCGCCGCCAGAAGTTTGGGCAAACAGCGCGCCGCCCAGCGCGATAAGCGCGTTGGACAAAGCCATGCCCAAAACAATCATCTTACCCGTGGCCACCCCCTGCGCCCGCGCCATACGCGCATTCACACCCGTGGCACGCAAGGCCAAACCCGTTTTCGTACTGAAAAACCAATCCAGCAGCAACTTGGCCGCCGCCACAAAGCCCAACACCACCAAAGGCCGTATCCAGGAAAGATCGCGCGAACTCTCTTCCGCAAAGGGCGAAAACACATTGGGCGCGCCTATGAGCGGGACATTGGGCGTACCGCCGGTAATACGCAGATTGACCGAATACAGAGCCACCATCACCAAAATACTGGCCAACAGCGGCAAAATCTTCAAAGAAACATGCAGCCAGGCCGTTACCATACCCGCCGCCGCGCCGGCCGCCGCACCAAACAGGCAGGCCAGCCAGGGATTTACCCCTGCGCCCACAGACACCGCGAACACCATGGCCCCCAGCGGGAAACTGCCGTCCGCAGTCAGGTCGGGAAAATCCAAAACACGGAACGAAATCAAAACACCCAGGGCGACCAAAGCATAAATCAGGCCGCTTTCTATGCCTCCGAGAAAGGCGATTAAAGTCATCAAAAAAATCCTTATCCAGTTGAAAACCCGCCCTGTTCGGCGGGATGGGGTTTATTTGCCGGGGCGGCAGCCCAAACAGCCGCGCCCCCAAAGGCGGGCAGGCCTAATCCTTGACTACCTTGGCCTGGGCCAGCACCTCGTCCGACAGCGTGATGCCCACTTCGGCCGCGTGTTTCCTGCTGACGATCAATTCCAGGCCGTCCACAACCTCGGATGGCATATCGCCCGGCTTCCTGCCCTGCAGGATTTCGGCGGTCATACGGCCCGTGCGCCTGCCCAGGTCGAAAGAATCCATCCCCAAGGCCGCCACCGCGCCGCGCGTTACCGAATCGGCATCCGAGGCCACCAGCGGAATCTTCATCTCCACCGATGCCTTATACATAGACTCATAAGCGGAAACCACATTGTTGTCCAAAGACGTAAAAATAACGTCCGCCTTGCCGTTAAGGCTGCGTACGGCGGTCGGCACTTCGGCCGAACGCTGGGCCGGCACGGCAAGGACCGCTATCCCCTGCTCCGCCGCCTTGGCCTCCAGCCGTTTGAGCACGGAAGTGGAATTAACCTCGCCCGGACTGTAAACATAACCTATGGTTTTCAGATTGGGCACCAGCTTCTTCATCAGGTCGATTTGCGGGCCCACGGGCAGGCGGTCGGACACCCCGGTAACATTCGTGCCGCTGGGTTCTAAATTTTTCACCAGCTTCGCGCCCACCGGGTCGGTAACGGCACTGTATACCACAGGGATATCGTTGCCTGCGGCGGCCACGGCGGCCTGCGCGCTGGGCGTGGTTATGGCGACAATGACATCAGGATTGTCGCCGGCGAACTTCTTGGCGATTTGGGCGGCGTTGGCGGTGCTGCCCTGAGCGCTTTGAAATTCCACAATCAGGTTTCTGCCCTCCTCGAAATCATTTTCCTTCAAGCCTTCGATAACGCCCGCGCGTATGGTGTCCAAGGCGGGATGTTCGACTATGGCGGTAATGGCCACCCGTTTGGGGGCTTGCGGGGCGGAGGATTCCCCGGCCGGCGGTACGGCGGCGGAAGAAGACTGTTCGGGGGGAGCGGAGGGCGAACAGGCGGCCAGCATCAGCGCGGCCAATGTGCCGTATAAGGCGGCGGGCTGGAACTTCATGGTGTTTCCTTTCCTTAGGCTTTGCCGCCCGCAGGCCGGGAGGGCGAACAGGCGGCAAAGCGGGATATTATAGTGCTTTTGGCGGATACGGTTGGTGAAAATTGCCATATGGCCGCCCCGTCCGCCGTATTTCCGGGGATGGGAAGGAGGTTGCGGACCCGGGCGGGGCTGTGCCTACCGTTGCACGGTTTTGGCTTTTTCCACCAAGTCTTGCGGCAGTTTCGTGCCGGTTGCCTGAGCGTGTTTCACATTGACGACCAAATCCAGTTTGTCCATGCGGGCGGAGGGAATGTCGCCGGCCTTTTTGCCGTTCAGGATATCCGCCGTCATACCGCCCGCCTTGCGGCCTATATCGTAAAAACTCACGCCCAGGCCTGCGGCCGCGCCCCGCGCGACGGTTTCAGTATCGGCCGCCACCAGCGGCACTTTCATTTCCACGGCGGCCTTATACATAGACTCATAAGACGAGGCGACATTGTTGTCCAGCGAGGTGTAAATCAGGTTTGCCCGGCCGTTCAGGCTGCGGGCGGCGGTCAGCACTTCTGAAGAACGTTGGGCGGGCACGGCCACCAGGGTGATGCCCTGCGGTTCTAATTTGGCTTTGAGCTGTTCGATGACCGTGGTGGAATTGACCTCGCCCGGGCTGTATACCATGCCCACGCTCTTCAGGTCGGGGACGAGTTTTTTCATCAAATCGATTTGCGGGTCCAGCGGCACTTCGTCCGACACCCCCGTTACATTTGTGCCGGAAGCCTCCCAGGAGGGTACGAGTTTGGCCGCCACGGGATCGGTTACGGCCGCGTAGACTATGGGGATGTCCTTGCTGGCCGCCACCATGGCCTGCGCGCTGGGCGTGGCGATGGCGACTACGGCATCGGGGTTGTCGCCGGCGAATTTCTTGGCGATTTGCGCGGTGTTGGCGGTATTGCCCTGCGCGCTTTGGAAATCGACCGTCAGGTTTTTGCCCTCTTCGAAGCCCCTGGCCTTCAATTCGTCTATAACGCCCTGGCGCACCGCGTCAAGGGAGGGGTGTTCGACAAAGGCGGTGATGGCGACTTTTTTGCCGCCGGCCGCCCCCGGGGCGCGGTCGGGCGAAGGGGCGGTGTTCGTCTGCCCTGTCTCATTGGGGCTGCAGGCGGCCAGCGCGGCGGCGGCCAATATGCTCAAAATACGGGTGTTCATTTGTCTGTTCCTAGGCTGGCCGCCGTTTCGGTCGGCCTTTGCGTCTATTCTTGGATTTCCTTGGCGGTTTTCAGCAAGTCCTCCGGCAGCGTGTAACCGACGGCGGCGGCGTTTTTCTTATTGACGATCAAGTCCAGGCTTTCCATGCGGGCGGAGGGTATGGAACCGGCCTTTTTCCCTTCCAGGATATCGGCGGTCATGCCCCCGGCCTTTTTGCCCATATCGTAATAATTCACGCCCAATACCGCCACCGCGCCGCGTTTGACCGAACCCGAATCCGAAGCCAGCAGCGGGGTCTTCATTTCGACGGCGGCTTTGAACATGGATTCGTAGGAAGAAACGACATTGTTGTCCAGCGAGGTGTAAATCAGGCCCACTTTGCCGTTCAGGCTGCGGGCGGCGGTCAATACGTCCGCCGAACGTTGGGCGGGCACGGCCACCAGGGTGATGCCCTGCGGTTCTAATTTGGCCTTGAGCTGGTCCAGCACTGTGGTGGAATTGATTTCGCCCGGATTGTAAACATAGCCTACGTTTTTCAAACCGGGCACGAGTTTTTTCATCAAATCGATTTGCGGGTCCAGCGGCAGTTCGTCCGACACTCCCGTTACATTCGTGCCGGAAGCCTCCCAGGAGGGTACGAGTTTGGCCGCCACGGGGTCGGTTACGGCCGCGTAGACTATGGGGATGTCCTTGCTGGCCGCCACCATGGCCTGCGCGCTGGGCGTGGCGATGGCGACTACGGCATCGGGGTTGTCGCCGACGAATTTTTTGGCGATTTGGGCGGCGTTGGCGGTGTTGCCCTGCGCGCTTTGGAAGTCTATGGTGAGGTTTTTGCCCTCTTCAAAGCCGCGTGCCTTGAGTTCGTCGGTTACGCCTTGGCGCACGGCATCCAGGGCGGGATGTTCGACTATGGCGGTAATGGCGACTTTTTTGCCGCCGGACGCTGCGGAGGCGGCCGGGGCGGCATCCTGCTGCCCGGAGGGGGAACAGGCCGCCGTAATCAGGGCGGCCAGCATCAGGGCGGGAAGTGTGCGGTTCATGGCTGGGTTTCCTTGTTGTGCTTTGCGGGCGGATTACGCCCGTGTGGTGGGACAAGGCGCGGATATTATGGCATTTTGATTAAAAAATCACGGTTTTTCCCGCATAAAATGCTGTTACATTCGCTATTTGCGCTGTTTTAAATGTTAAAAAACGGCTGCAAACCAATTCTTTTTGCCAAATCCTGTGGGTTTTGTGATAAGAACGGGTAAAAATTCGGGCTTTTCCGCCGCGAAGTGGTTATCTGACCCCCAGCCGGACGGTTTGTCCGAAACCCGCGTCAGGCAAGGGGTTAAGGCCGTTCCCGCCTTAAATTATGCTGTTGCGCTTTTCGATAAAATAAATTTATTAGTTTTGCAATAGCCATTATAATATTCTATCATCGGGCTTGGTGCGAACGGATGATTCTATAAGGTCGGCATTTTGTTTTTTTAAAATGCTGTTTTATGCGTTAAAAATGCCTGCAAAACGGTTAATTTTGCTGTTTTTTGCCTGGAATCGGGTATTTACTATGCCGAAACCGGTTTGTCCCAGGGTCTGCCCGCCCGGGTTCGGGGCTTTGTTTTATCTGTTTTTTGTTTTTTTTCAGGGGGATGTGTATGGCGGTGCAGGACGGTGCGGAAATCGTGCGGATTGTGGCTTTGCTGGGGGCGGCGGTGGTGGCCGTGCCTTTGTTCAAGCGGCTGGGGCTGGGCTCGGTGCTGGGTTATCTGGCGGCGGGGCTGGCAACCGGCCCTTTCGGTTTCGGGCTGTTTCATGATGTGCATACGGTTTTGCATGTGGCGGAATTGGGGGTGGCGATTTTTTTGTTCGTCATCGGTTTGGAAATGCACCCTTCGCATTTGTGGCATTTGCGGCGGCAGATTTTCGGGCTGGGCAGTATGCAGGTGCTGCTGGCGGCCGCGCTGCTGACGCTGGTGGGCTGGGTGTCCGGGTTTTCCTGGCCGGTGTCCTTTGTCGGCGCGGCGGGCTTTGTGATGACTTCGACCGCCATTGTGATGTCGGTATTGGGCGAGCGCAATCAGTTGTCCGCGCCCAACGGGCAGAAGATGGTGTCTGTGCTGCTGTTTGAGGATTTGCTGATTGTGCCGCTGTTGGCGGTGGTAACTTTTTTGTCGCCGGGCGGCGGGGAAAGCGAGCTGCCTTTGTGGCAGCATATCGGTATCGCGCTGTTGTGCGTGGGCGCGCTGGTGGCGGCCGGACGCTGGCTGCTCAATCCTTTGTTCCGCCTGTTGGCGCGCAGTAAGGCCAGGGAGGTGATGACGGCGGCCGCGCTGCTGGTGGTGCTGGGCTCGGGGCTGCTGTTGGAGGTCGGCGGGCTGTCTATGGCCATGGGGGCGTTTTTGGCGGGCGTGCTGTTGTCGGAATCCAGTTTCCGCCATCAGTTGGAGGCGGATGTGGAGCCGTTTCGCGGGCTGCTGCTGGGGCTGTTTTTCCTCGCGGTCGGTATGTCGCTGGATTTGAATGTGGTGGCGCAAAACTGGGTGTTGATTTTGTCGGGCGTGCTGGTGCTGATGGCGGCCAAGGCGGTTTGTATTTATGGTGTGGCCAGGTTTTTGAAAAGCAGCCATGCCGAGGCTTTGGAACGGGCGGTGCTGATGGCCCAGGGCGGGGAGTTCGCCTTTGTTTTGTATACCAGTGCGTTTTCCAAGGGCTTGATAAGCGAGGTGGAAAACGCCAATATGACGGCCATTGTGGTGTTGTCCATGGTGCTCACGCCGCTGTTTATGATTTTGCACAATAAGTTGCCGCAAAAGGCAGCCCCCGCCCGTGAGGCGGACGAGATAGACGAGCAGCACAATATCCTGCAAATCGGCTTCGGCCGTTTCGGCCAGGTGGTGCATTCCATCCTGCAGGCTACGGGTTATCCGGTTACGCTGATTGATTTGGACCCCAGGCTGGTGGCGGGTATGGAGAAATATGGTGTGAAGGTTTATTTCGGCGATGCTTCGCGCCCCGAGCTTCTGCGTACGGCGGGGATAGAAAAGGCCGCCGTGCTGATTATCGCCATAGACCATACGGAACAGGCCCTGCAAATCGTGCGCTATGCCCGCGAGGTCAATCCGAATGTGAAAATCGTCGCCCGCGCCTATGACCGTTTGCATACGTTCAGGCTCTATGAGGCCGGGGCGGACGAGATTATCCGCGAAACTTTCGATTCGGCCGTGCGGGCGGGCAAAAGGGCTTTGGAATTTTTGGACCTGCCGCACCAAACCGCCGAAAAGGCCGGCAATATTTATTTCCGTATGAACCGCAACGGTATGGGGAAAATGGCGGTGCTGTACGACCCCAAGTTCGGCCTGTTTGAAAACGGCGCGCTGATAGAGGAAGGACTCAGGCAGGACCAGCGCGTTATGGAGGCGGTGCATTCGCTGTTGGACGGCGAGGAAGACGGGGAAATAGACGAAACGTTGTGATGAGGTGGAATATCGGCTTTCCGACAAGGTGAAAAACAGGCAAAAAGGCCGTCTGAAGCCCGGTTGGGGTTTTCAGACGGCCTTTTTTTGAAAATCCCGCATTTCAAACCGTTTATTTGATATGCAGGACGACATTTTTCATTTCCGCCCCGTCCGGCTTCAAGCGGACAATGCCGCCCTGCCTGCCCCTGACGCTGACGAGGATGCCGTCATAACGCGACTCGTGCAACACCAGCTCCGCATTGCCGAAGGCGCGGTAGGACACCGTGCGGCAGCCGCCCCGGCAGACGTTGGGCGGCCAGCGCAGGAAATAGGCGCGCCCGTTTTCCACCCTAAGGTCTTCGCCGCCCGACAACTGGAAATAATCGAAATCCGGTTTTTTGGTACGGAAGGACCATTCGGCCTTTTCCTCGCGGAAAGCCTCCCCCCCTTCCGCATAAAGATAACGGAACACGGCGCGGTATTCCGTATCATATTGCAAAGGCTGCAGCGGAAAGAGCGCGAACTGCCTGTCCGAGAGCAGCCCGTTGGGGTCGCTGCCCTTATCGAGCAGGCGGGTATTTTCCACCTTGCGCCCGTCGCCGCGATACAGCTCGAAAGACAACATCCTGACTGCGGCCGAAGCACGGCTAAAGGCGATACTGACCGGATTGCCGCTGTAATCGTAATCGGGCAGCGGGTCGGGCGTTTCGTCCAAGAAGTCCGGCGCGGCCCCGCCGCCTAAGGGATAGGCCACATACTTGGGCGGCGGCGAACACCATTCGGGGGCATAATCCCTGCGGCGGCAAAAAACCGCCTTTTGGCTGCTGCCCTGATTGACCACCAGCGCATGATTGCCCCCCCTTAGCGCAAAAGACGCGCCCGCCTCGTCGCTGTCGGGGTCCAGCAGGGAAAAACGGTGGTAAATGGCCGTCATCAGCCGGTCCAAATGGCGGTGTTCGGGAGGGGGCGAATCAAGAATTGCGGGGTCTTGGGTAATGGTACTCAGATTTTCCTGCACCGCAGAAGAAGGATAACCCGCACGGCGGGCGCGCACCTCGGCACTTTCCCCCACAAACAAAGGACTGTCCGTATGCCTTTCATAATGACCGTCCGAAGGATAGGCGGCCAGATAACGGGCGTGTCCGGCGGCCGACTGCTGCAGCGCGGGCGAATAGGCAAAGGCGGGCAGCCCCGCCTCGCGGCGCAGGAGATTGAGATAGGCCAGGCTGTCCAAGCCCCGCGTACCGGCCCTGTTTTGCGCGGGACTGGCCCTCATAGCCGAAGAGGGCGCGGAATAAAACAACCTTTGCGAAACCAAACACAACCCCAACAGCAACAGCCAAACCGCCAGCCGCCCCGGGCGGGCCTTCCTCCCCATAACACCCCTTATTATTCAAAAATAAACAGCCCGACAGCCAAAGCCGCCACCGTCAAGGCAAACAACAACACGACCGAAATCACAAAACGCTTCATCAAAACCCCTTCGCAACACCCGAACAGCAACACGGCCCTCGCCGGCAAACCCTTAACCGCCTGCCGCCATCTTGCCCAAAACCTCGCCCGCATCCTCGTAACCACGGCGGTTGGCGCGGCAAAAATCCCTTTTGCCATAACGCTTAAAGCGCACAGCACCCGCCTTTTCGGCTTCCTTTTCCAAGGCGGCGGCACGTTTCTTGTCCAACTGCCCCCGACATTGGGTTTCAAAAATGCGCGCCGCCTTGGCCGACACCCGCCCCTTGAAGCCGCAATTTTTTTCCAAATAACGGTTGAACGCCGCGCCCTGCAAGACGGAGCGGCAAAAATCGGCACGGCCCTCAACCTTCACTGCCGGTTGGGCAGCTGCAGGCAGCCAGGCCAGGAGGATGAGGGCGGACAGCTTATTCATCGTTTTTCCTTGGGAAGTCGGGGCGGCGGGCGCGATTGTATTTTCCGGCAGCCCGCTTGGCAACACGGACGGCATGAAAACGCCCTTTTCCGGGCTTCAAGGCCGAATGCGGCGCGGGGGATAGGACGACATGGCGGAAACCGTGTCCGCCGTCATTGCCTGCCGCGCCAATAATTTACAAAATCATCCGCCAACCCCGGGGGATTGGCGCGTTCCGTCCACGACAGGGGCAGGCCGTAATATTCCAACTCATGCACAAGCACGGGGATGTTTCTGCCCAAAGCCTCCGCAATCACATTTTCGCCAAACAGACGCTGCACCACAGTAATCAAAGTTTGGGCAAAGGCTTGGTAAAAGGCCTCCGATTTTTCATCCACATCATCGGTTTCATCACCTTCATCATATTGCGCCTCGGTATAGGCGAAGGGTGAATTTTCCAGCCAGCTTTGAAGTTCGCCATTATTGGCGCATTCATTCACCGCCAATAATTCGGCCTCATCTTGCAGCCAATAGGCATAATTCCATCTCGCCTCCTCATCCTGATGAAGGGTGAGCCCGCACGTTTTCCCAACCTGCCCTTCCGTATTGTAGCTGACGGAAAGGGAGGGCAGCCAACTGTTGCCGCCGTCCAGCCAAAACGACAGGGCGTATATGTCTTTGCGGATGTCTTGGGGCAGTTGCGCCAACGCCCGGGCGGTTTGGCGGAAAACCATATCGGCAAAAATTTGTCGGCGGTTCATCAAAATTTCC
>JAUMUU010000150.1 GCA_030530545.1 Neisseria sp.
GGCAGCCTTCGGCAAACAGGGTTTGTTTGGCGTGCAGTTCCATGCCTGCCTGAAAATTTTCGGCGGCTTCGCCGTCCTTGCCCACGCCCATGTCGCCGGTGGCGATTCCTTTTACCGAGCCGTCGGGGTGATACAGGATTTCGGCGGCGGCAAAGCCGGGGTAGATTTCCACGCCCAGGTTTTCCGCCTGTTCGGCCAGCCAGCGGGTCAGCAGCCCCAGGCTGATGACGTAATTGCCGTGATTTTGGAAACAGGGGGTAACGGGCAGTTTGAACGCCCGCTTTTTGGTTAAAAAGAGAACTTTGTCTTCGCTGACGGGGCAGTTTAGCGGCGCACCGTTTTCGCGCCAGTCGGGCAGAAGTTCGTTTAAGGCTTTGGGGTCTATGACCGCGCCGGCCAGGATGTGCGCGCCTACTTCCGAGCCTTTTTCCACGACGCAAACGCTGATTTCCCGCCCGTCTTTTTCGGCCAGTTGTTTCAGGCGGATGGCGGCACTCAGCCCCGCAGGCCCCGCGCCGACTATCACGGCATCGTACTGCATGCTTTCGCGTTCTATGGTGTGTTCCATATGTTTGTGTGTTCCTTGATGTGTTTTTGTTTTGGCGGCGCGATTATACCGCAGGCCGCCCGAAAAAGTTTTCAGACGGCCTGCGCGGTTTCAAACGCCTATTTTTTCGGCACGCGCACATAATGCACAAAAGCATAACCGATACCGTTGGCCGCCACATGCGGTATCCGTTCGACTTCCTGCCAGCGGAAATCCTCAATCTTCGGAAAAAAAACATCGCCCTCGGCCGCCAAATCGATTTCCGTTATCCGCAAATCCGTAGCTATGCCCATGGCCTGCTCATAAATCTGCCCCCCGCCCATAATGACGATTTCCGCCTCGCCGTCGCACAGGGACACCGCATCCATCAAACCGAAGGCCGTTTCCGCCCCTTCCCCCTCAAAATCCGTCTGACGGGTAACTACGATATTGCGCCGTCCCGGCAAGGGACGCACGGGCAAAGATTCCCAAGTCTTGCGCCCCATTACCACCGGCTTGCCCAAAGTATAAGCCTTGAAAAAAGCAAAATCCTCGGGCAGATGCCAAGGCATTTTGCCGTCTGCGCCTATCACGCGGTTTCGGGCATAGGCCGCCACCAAAGTAATCTTCCTCATAAACACCTTCAAAAAAATGCCTATTTTAACGCGGGTCGGGGGCAAGCACCTTGGCCGGGTAAAAAAAAACGCCCGCACATGGCGGAAGCACAAAGGCAAACCGGCCGGAAAAAACACAGCCCTGCCGTCCCGACGGCTATATAATGGCCGCCCGACCACATTCAGGCCCCCCCCATGCAGCTCAACCCCCAACAACAAGAAGCCGTGCATTACCTTGGCGGCCCGCTGTTTGTCCTAGCCGGTGCAGGCAGCGGCAAAACCCGCGTCATTACCGAAAAAATCGCCCACCTGATTACCCGCGCAAACTACCGTCCGCAAAACATTGCCGCCATCACCTTCACCAACAAAGCCGCCCGCGAAATGCAGGAAAGGATATCGGCCATGTTGGGACGGCAGCAGACGCGCGGACTGACCGTCTGCACCTTCCATTCCTTGGGAATGCGCATCCTGCGCGAAGAAGCCCAAGCGGCCGGACTGAAAAAAAACTTTTCCATTCTGGATGCGGCCGACAGCGCCGCCATCATCGCCGACCTGTCCGCCGCTTCCGGCCGCGAACAACTCTTCCACGTCCAACAGCAGATTTCCCTATGGAAAAACAAACTGCTCACCCCGCAACAGGCACTGCGGGAGGCGGCAGACGACTGGCAGCGGCAAACCGCCCAAGCCTATGCCGCCTACCAAGAAACCCTGCACCACTACCAGGCGGCGGACTTTGACGACCTTATCCGCCTGCCCGCCCTATTGCTGAAAGAACAGGCCGAAATCCGCAACAAATGGCAAAGGCGGCTGCGCTACCTGCTGATAGACGAATGCCAAGACACCAACGGCTGCCAATACGCCCTCATGCGCCTGCTGGCCGGGGCGGAGGGCATGTTTACCGCCGTGGGCGACGACGACCAGAGTATCTATGCCTGGCGCGGTGCGGACATGGAAAACCTAAAACTGCTGCAGCACGACTACCCCCGGCTCAAAATCATCAAACTCGAACAAAACTACCGTTCCACCGCCCGCATCCTCAAAGTGGCCAACCAAGTCATAGCCAACAACCCAAAACTCTTCCCCAAAACCCTGTGGTCGCAATTTGCCCAAGGCGAACCCGTCCGCATCATAGCCTGCCAAAACGAAAGGCACGAGGCCGAATGGGTGGCAAACGAAATCAACAAACGCAAACTGACCGGCGGAGACCGCGTCTGTTACAGCGATTTCGCCATCCTCTACCGTGGCAACCACCAGGCGCGCCTGTTTGAAGAAGCCCTGCGCGCCGCCCGCATCCCCTACCGCCTGGCCGGGGGACAGAGCTTTTTTGACAAGGCCGAAATCAAAGACATCCTGGCCTACATCCGCCTGCTGGCCAACCCTGCGGACGACCCCGCCTTCATCCGTGCCGCCACCACGCCCAAGCGCGGCATAGGCAGCACCACCCTGGGGCGTTTGAACGAGTGCGCCCAAGCCTTGGGGCTGTCCCTGCACAATGCCGCCCTATCGGCCGAAATCCAAGGCAGGCTGTCCCCCCAAAACCGCGAAAGCCTCAACCGCTTCACCGATTTGATAAGCGACTACCGCCGCCGCGCCCAAACCGCCGACCCCGGCACGCTGATTCAAGGGCTGCTTGCCGAAATCGGCTACGAAAAACACCTGAACGAGGGCGAAGAAGGCAAAGGCGGCGAAACCAAATGGCGCAACGTGCAGGATTTGGCGGCATGGTTGGAACGCAAAGGCAAAGAGGACGGCAAAAACATCATAGAACTTGCCCAAACCATAGCCCTGATGAGCCTGTTGGAAGGCAAAGACAACGAAGAAACCGATGCCGTCAAAATGTCCACCCTCCATGCGGCCAAAGGGCTGGAATATCCCTTCGTCTTCATGGTCGGCTGCGAAGAGGGGCTGTTCCCCCACAGCGACAGCATAGAAGCGGGCGGTTTGGAGGAAGAACGCCGCCTGATGTATGTAGGCATCACCCGCGCAAAACGCGAGCTCACCATCACACATTGTGTCAAAAGAAAAAAATACGGCGTTTGGCAGTTTTTAGAACCCAGCCGCTTCATAGCCGAAATGCCGCAGGAAGACTTGCGGATACAGGGCAGGAAAGGCGGCGAACCCCTGGTCAGCAAAGAAGAAGGCCGCAACACGCTTAACGCCATACAGGCCAGGCTGGCGCAAATGTCCCAAAACAAACGTTTCGGCTGATTAAGCCTTGCCCCGGTTTAAGTAAACTACGACGGCAAAAAAGCCGAACGGCTTGGCGTTCGGCTTTTGCTGCATACGGCTTATTGGACTTTGATTTCCACATCCACGCCGGCCGGCAAATCCAGCTTCATCAGCGCATCGGTGGTTTTGTCCGTCCAATCCACGATATCCATCAAACGCAGATGGGTGCGGATTTCCAACTGTTCGCGCGAGGTTTTGTTCACGTGCGGGGAACGCAGGATGTTGAAACGCTCGATTTTGGTCGGCAGGGGAATCGGGCCTTTAACCACCGCACCGGTACGTTTGGCGGTTTCCACGATTTCCTGGGCGGAACGGTCTATCAAAGCATAATCATAGGCCTTCAGGCGGATACGGATTTTTTGGTTTGCCATAATCAATACCCCCTTAATTAAGCGATAACGCTGGAAACGACACCCGCGCCCACGGTGCGGCCGCCTTCGC
>JAUMUU010000151.1 GCA_030530545.1 Neisseria sp.
AGCCAGGCTTGGAAGGTGCGGATGTCGGCAAGGGGTTTGGGTGCAGGCTGCTTTTGGGGCTGCGGTTCGGACGGCGCAGCAACGTAGGTCGGGTTGTCAAACCCAACGGTTTTTGTGGTTTCGGCCGGTATTGGGTTTTCAGGCAGCCTTCGGGGGTGCAGGCTGCTTTCGGTTTGCAGGCCGTCTGAAACCGCATCCGCCGTATAAAAATCGGGCAGCCGTTCGTGATAAAACGCGAACAGTGCCTCTTCATCGACCAATACGTCTTGGCGGCGCGATTTGTGTTCCAGTTCGGCGATTTCTTTGATGAGCTTTTTGTTGTGGACGAAAAAATCCGCCTTCAAGTCGCATTCCTGTGCCACCAACGCGCTGCGGATGAAGATTTCGCGCGCTTCTTCGGGGGCGATTCTGCCGTAGGCGACGGGGCGGCGCGGCAGCACGGTCAGGCCATACAGCGTTACCCGTTCGCTGGCGACGACTTCGCCGCGTTTCTGCTCCCAGTGCGGCTCGAAATAGTGGTGGCGCATCAGGTGCGGCGCTTCCTGCTCTATCCATTCGGGCTGGATGGCGGCCACATCGCGGGCGTAAAGTTTTGTCGTTTCAACCAGTTCCGCCGCCATCACCCATTTGGGCTTGGCCTTGAACAGGGCGGAAGCGGGGAACAGGTGGAAGCGGCTGCCGCGCGCGCCGGTGTAGTCGTTGCCGTCGGGCGATTTCATGCCGACGTTGGCGATGAGGCCGGTAAGCAGGGCGCGGTGGATTTGTTCGTAGCCCGCTTCTTTGGCGGCGCGGATTTGGGCGCGGTGTTGTTTCTTATCCAGTTGTTTTTGTTTGAGTTTGGCGGATAGGTCTTGGTCGCCCGCATTTTCAGACGACGTGAGCTGCCTGACTTCGGGAGGTCGTCTGAAAGCCGCTTCCTTGGTGGTCAAACCCATTTCAATCGCGGTTTGGGCAAGCTGGTGGTGCAACTCGCGCCACTCGCGCATCCGCAGGTGCGACAGGAAATACTGACGACACCACTGCACCAACTGCCTGTTGGACAAACCCTTGTCGCGCTCGCGCTGGAAGCTGTCCCAAATATTCAGATAGGCCAGAAAATCCGACTGCTTGTCGGTAAACCGCTCGTGCGCCTTGGCGGCGGCATCGCGCGCTTCCAGCGGCCGCTCGCGCGGATCTTGAACCGACAGCGCGGACGCGATTACCAATATTTCCGCCATGCAGTCGTGCTTCTTCGCCGCCAGCAAAATACGCGCGATTTTCGGGTCTATGGGCAGACGCGCCATTTGTTCGCCGAGGCGGGTCAGGCGGTAGCGGGGAGGGACGACTTGCTGGGAGGAGTTGTTTTGCATCATATTGTTTTAACTGGTAATTATGAAAAAGCAGGCCGTCTGGAAAAAGTGCAGGCTGCTTGTGGTGCTATTGGGGAATACTGGATATGCGTTTGGTTTTTGCTGGGATGCCGTTTCAGACGGCCTTTTTGCGTTCTGCACACTCCGCCGCATGTGCCTCTCCCCAGTCGTGCATGGAGCGGACGACAGGTTTGAGCGTGCGGCCGAAAGCGGTCAACGAATATTCCACCTTGGGCGGCACCTGCGGATACACCTCACGGTGGACGATGCCGTCCGCTTCCAGTTCGCGCAGTTGCAGGGTCAGCATCCGCTGGGTAACGGTGGGCATGCAGCGTTGCAGTTCGTTGAAGCGGCGCGTGCCGTCCATCAGGTGGTACAAAATCAGTACCTTCCATTTGCCGCCGATGAGGTCGAGCACGGTGTGAACAGGGCAGCGTTCGGGATAATCTTCAATATTTTCAATGGCCATTGTGCTTTTCTTCACAGTATAAAAAATGTGCGTACTTGTTTAGAATAATTTTACCTATACAATGCACTCCAACGCAATAAAATATATCGAGAAGAAAGGATAAAATCATGCGTATTTTAGAACTTGACCGCATCAACGAACTGGCACGCACCGCCAAAACCCGCGCATTGACCGCAGAGGAATTTGCCGAGCGCGACATCCTACGCCGGAGCTACATCCAAGCCGTAACCGGCCAATTGAAAGCGCATCTGGCTAGCATTACCGTCATCGACCCCGACGGCCGCGACGTTACCCCGTCCAAACTGCGCGACGCACAGGCAGCGGGCATGCCGTAAGGTTTTTCAGGCTGCCTGAAAACCCGAAAAGCAGCCTGCACCCCGTTATCCGTAAAGAAAGGACATCCCATGACCCCGCAAAACGTACTCGATTTTTGGTTCGCCGAAGAAAACCGCCCCTTCTGGTTTGCCAAAAGCGCTGAATTCGACCAAGCCATCCGCCGCCGCTTTGCCGACCTTTGGCAACAGGCCGCCCGCGCCGAACTGTACGAATGGCGCGCCACGTTTGACGGCCGCCTGGCGGAAATCATCGTGCTGGACCAATTCTCGCGCAACCTGTTCCGCAACAGCCCGCAGGCCTTCTCGTGCGACGGGATGGCGCAGGTTCTGGCACAGGAAGCCGCCAAACAGCCCGGTTTCGCCGATCTGCCCGACACATGGCGGCACATGATGCTGATGCCGCTGATGCACAGCGAAAGCCGCAAAATCCACGCCCTTGCGCTGGCACTCTTCACCGAACACGCTGCTCACGCTTTGGTGCATGAAGAACAGCACAAAGCCGTCATTGACCGCTTCGGCCGCTACCCGCACCGCAACGCCGTACTCGGCCGCGACAGCACGGCGGAAGAGTTGGAATTTCTGCAACAGGAAGGCTCGTCGTTCTGAAAACGTCCGTTTCAGACTGCCTGAAACACCCGAAAAGCAACCTGCACCCCTACCACTACGCACGAAGAGAGGAAAACACCATGCGTACTACCATCAAACAAATCTATAATGCCCCGCAAACCCACTGGGTCGGTAACGGCTTCAAAGTCGCTCCGCTGTTTTCCCACATGGGCGAAGACAAACAAACCAGCCCCTTCCTGATGCTGGACTACGCCGCCCCGATGGAATTCGCCCCCAACCAAGCCGCCCCGCGCGGTGTCGGCGCACACCCCCACAGGGGCTTTGAAACCGTAACCATTGCCTATGCGGGAGAAGTCGCCCACCGCGACAGCAGCGGCGGAGGCGGCGTTATCAAACAGGGAGATGTTCAATGGATGACCGCAGGCGGCGGCATTGTCCACGAAGAGTTTCACAGCCCCGAATTTTCCGCTCGCGGCGGCACGTTTGAAATGGCGCAGCTTTGGGTCAACCTGCCGCGCGAACACAAACGCACCCCCGCCCGCTACCAGCACATCGGCGCGGACACCATCCCCGTGGTTGCAGACGGCAGCGGCAGCGTGCGCATCATTGCGGGCGAATACCAAGGCAGGCGCGGCGCGGCAGACACGTTTACCGAAATGAACGTGTGGGACGTAACCGTAAACCCCGGCGCGGAACAGGTTTTCAGGCTGCCTGAAAACCACAGTCTCGCCTTGGTCATCCGCCACGGCGAAGTGGAACTCAACGGCAGCCAACGCGCCGCCGAAACCCGGCTGGCCGTATTCGAGCGCGAGGCGGGCGAAATCCGCATCCGCAACACGGGCGGCAAACCCGCCGAAATCCTGTTGCTTTCTGGCGTACCGATTGACGAACCGATTGCCGCCTACGGCCCGTTTGTGATGAACACACAGGAAGAGTTGGTTGAAAGCGTGCGCGAATTCAACGAAGGGAAATACGGTTGGTTGGATTAAGCGTGTGCCCTAAAAAGCAGCCTGCACTTGGTTTTTAAAAGGTGCAGGCTGCTTTTT
>JAUMUU010000021.1:0-16161 GCA_030530545.1 Neisseria sp.
TTGGAAGGCGATTATGGCGAATCCCACGATGCGGATCATTTGGATTACTACACTGACATAGGGGATGAACACGACTACCGCCACAAATTCGGCGGTTATCCTTCCTTCTGCCAGTCGGGCATTTGCGAAAACAGAAACGGCCGCCTGCTGATGGGCGAGGGCAATTTTGAGTTTGTCTTCCAGATTTCCAGCGACAACAAGGCCTGCTTCAATGTTATCGACAGCGGCAGCCTGATGTTCTCCCGCAATCCCGACAACGGCGAATGGTCGCTGTATTATGATTTTTATTGAGGCCGACAAGGAAAGAATATGAATCCGTTGATTGCCGATTTTGCCCCACCCGACAGCCGCAAGCCGGTGATTGTCGCGCTGGATTTCGCCGATGAGGTATCTGTTGTGCGGTTTGTGCGCCGTTTGGATCCTTCATTGTGCCGTTTGAAAATCGGTAAAGAACTCTTCACCGCCACAGGCCGCAAACTGGCGGACAATCTGATTAACCAGGGCTACCAGTTGTTTCTCGACCTGAAATACCACGATATTCCCAATACCGTGGCCAAGGCCTGCAAGGCGGCGGCGGAAATGGGCGTTTGGATGGTGGACATGCACGCGTCGGGCGGGAGGCGCATGATGGAGGCCGCAGCCGAAGCCGTGGCCAACAGCCAGAACAAGCCGCTGTTAATCGGCGTTACCGTGCTGACCAGCATGGAACAGGCCGATTTGGCCGAAACGGGCGTAAACTCGCCTATTGAGGAACAAGTGTTGCGGTTGGCGCGGCTGGCGCAGAGTTCGGGCTTGGACGGCGTGGTTTGTTCCGCCCGCGAGGCCGCAACTTTGCGCGGCGCACTTGGCGCGGAATTTGTTTTGGTTACGCCCGGCATCCGCTTAGACACCGCAGGCAATAATGATGACCAACGCCGCATTATGACTCCGGCAGAGGCCTTGGCGGCGGGTTCGACCTATCTGGTGATGGGCAGACCCGTTACCCGGGCTGCCTATCCGCTAGCCGTGTTGCGCGAAATAAACCGCGCGGCCAACGATTCGAAGGCCGTCTGAAACATGAAAACCATCGTTATCGGCGCGACAGGCGCGACAGGAAAATCCCTGCTGCCCCTGCTTGCCGCCCGGCCGGAAATCGAAAGCATAGCCTGCTTCGGGCGCAGGAATCCCGACTTTTCCCATCCCAAGCTGCATAACCGCCAGATTGATTTTGCCCGAGTGGAAACATGGTGCGGCGACGTTTGCGGCGACGTGCTGTTCGCCTGTTTGGGTACGACCTTGAAGGCGGCGGGCGGCAAAGAGGCGCAACGGGCAATCGATTACGAAGCCAATCTCGCCTTCGCCCAAGCCGCCCGGCAAAACGGCGTGAACACCTTGGTTTTGGTTTCCGCCGCCGGTGCGGATGCCGCTTCGCGCCTGTTTTACCAAAGAATCAAGGGCGAATTGGAACAGGCGGTCATGGCTCTGAATTTCCCGCAACTCATTATCTTCCGCCCGCCTTTGCTGATTCGCCCGAATACCGACCGTTTGGGCGAAAAAATCGCCGAACGGGTTTTCAACGCGCTAAACCGCATGGGGCTGTTGAAAAACCAACGTCCGCTTGCCGTTGAAAAACTGGCGCAGGCCATGTTGGAGGCGGCTTTGAAACCGTCTGAAAAAGCGGTTCGGATATATGGGCCCAAAGACATTTCCGACCTTTTGGACGACAATCCCTGATTGCAACAACGGAGGCCACATGCCCACTACATTCAATCCGGAAAACCTTAAATCCCGCTTCGCGCAGGCCAGAGTCCTGGTTGCCGGCGACGTGATGCTGGACCGCTACTGGTTTGGCGACGTATCCCGCATATCGCCCGAAGCCCCCGTCCCCGTGGCGAAAATCGAACGCATGGAACACCGCGCGGGCGGGGCGGCCAATGTGGCGCGCAACGTGGCCGCACTGGGCGGGCAGGCCGTGCTGTTGTCCGTCATAGGCGACGACGAGGCGGGCGACTGCCTGAATGCGCTGATGGCGGAGCAGGGCGTGGAAACGGTGTTGATGCGCGACAAAACCATAGCCACCACCGTCAAGCTGCGCGTTATGGCGCGCAACCAGCAGCTCATCAGGCTGGATTTCGAAGACGCGCCCACGCATGAGGTTTTGGACGGCATCAAACAGCAGTTCCGGCAGCAGCTGGCCGGCTGCGACATCGTTATTTTGTCGGATTACGGCAAAGGCGGCCTGACCCATGTTTCATCGTTTATCGAATGGGCGCGGCAGGCGGGCAAACCGGTGCTAATCGACCCCAAGGGCGACGATTATGCCAAATACACGGGAGCGACCCTGCTCACCCCCAACCGCGCCGAATTGCGCCAAGTAACCGGAAGCTGGAAAGACGAAGCCGATTTGCGGGAAAAGGTAGGTGCGTTGCGGCGAAATCTGGACTTGCAGGCTCTGCTTTTGACCCGCAGCGAGGAGGGCATGACCCTGTTCCGCGACGGCGAACCGCACCACCAGCCGACACGGGCGCGGGAAGTGTTCGATGTTTCCGGCGCGGGCGATACCGTGATTGCGGGCATGGGTTTGGCGATGGCGGCGGGCTTGGATTTGCCCGAAGCCATGAGGCTGGCCAACGCCGCCGCCGGCGTGGTGGTGGGCAAGCTGGGCACGGCCGTGTGTTCGTTTGACGAATTGGCGCAATCATTGTAAAGTAGCGTAATGTGGCAACACGCATGGCGGCATATAAGGCACTCCATGCGTGTTGCCCTCCGTAAAGGGGTCCGCCCCTCTCCGAAGGGGTAGGCGAATACCGCATTTTAATAAAAATAGCGGATTGAAATTGCAATGCCAAGTCGTCGGCGCGCCTTGCCGTACTGTCCGTACTGTCTGCGTCCCGCCGCCTTGTATCATTTTAATCCACTATACCGTGTCGGACGGGCGTGGACGGCCTCTTTCCGCCACCGTTACGGCATCGATATCGCGGCAGTTGAGGGAAAATATTAATGGCGACACACATGACCCGCCTGGAATTCGGCTGGGACGACAAAGGCAGGGGCAGCCCGCTCCAGGTAACGGCCATACAGGCCGTGGCAGCAGTATGGTTGTCGGATAAAAATGCCAGCCGTCATGCGGTGATGGATATAGACGCTATTTTGGACGAGCCGTTTTCTTATGCCTTCAACGGGTTGGAGGCCGAAACCGTCATAGGCCTGTTTGACGAAATCGCCCGCCAGTTCCCCGAGGTGCGCTTTTATGTGCGCGGGGTGGGGCTGGAGTTCGGCAATATGTGGCTGCGGGAATATTTCAACGGCGAAGTGGTGTTTGCCGCAGGCCCGTTCGAACGGGAAGAGGAAGAGGAAGTCGTCGAGCAAAAAAGAAAAGGCTGGTTCGGCCGCCTGTTGGGCGGTTGATGCCTCTGCCGCCCGGCCGTCTGAAAAACGCGCGTGTTTTCAGACGGCCTTGTTTCGTCCGTCATCTTGGCCGTATATTGAAAATACGGCCTTGCCCCCCAAGTCCGATACGGCGGATTGAGCTTGCCGCCTGCAAGCGGTACAATCCTCCGTGTTTTTCTTTTTAAAGAACCGTAAAGAAACATTATGAGCCTGATTGGTGAAATCCTGCCCCTGTCGCACATCGTTTTGGATTCCGATGCCGGCAGTAAGAAACGCCTGTTCGAACAGGCCGGCCTGATATTGGAACAAGAAGAAGGCATTCCCCATGCCGAGGTATTCGACTGCCTGTTTGCCCGCGAGAAACTGGGTTCTACCGGTTTGGAACACGGCGTGGCCGTCCCGCACGGCCGTCTGGCCTCTTTGGAAAAGGCGGCCGCCCTGTTTATCCGCACCAAAGAACCCGTTCCTTTTGACGCGCCCGACGGCAAACCGGTGTCGCTGGTATTCGTCCTGCTTGTGCCGGAAAACGCGGCGGGGGCGCATTTGGAAGTCCTGTCCAAGCTGGCCGGGCGGTTTTCCGACAAAGCCGTGCGCGAAAGCCTGATGGCCTCTGCCGATGCCGCCGAAATCCGCCGCATCCTGACGGAGGAATAATGCCCAGCATATCGGTGCGCCGCCTGTATCAGGACAACCAGCAGAAGCTGCAGCTGGCCTGGGCGGCGGGGGCGGCGGGGGCGGACAACCGCATAGGCGTGGATGCCGACAAGCCGGTTTTGGCCCTGGTCGGCCATTTGAACTTCATCCACCCCAACCAGGTACAGGTATTGGGCGTGGCCGAGGCCGACTACCTGCACCGCATGGAATCGGGCGAACCCGACCACCGCAACATAGGCCCCCTGCTGGATTTGCCCGTGTCGCTGGTCATTGTGGCCAACGACCTGCCCGTGCCGCAGATTTTGCGCGACTACTGCCACACCAACAATGTGCCGCTGCTGACTTCCAAGCTGGAAAGCCCCTACCTGATGGACGTGTTGCGGATTTACCTGCAGCGCGCCCTGGCCGCCTCGGTCATCACATACGGCGTGTTTCTCGACGTTTTCGAAATCGGCGTGCTGCTGACCGGCCGTTCGGGACTGGGCAAGAGCGAGCTGGCCTTGGAATTGATTTCGCGCGGCCACAGCCTGATTGCCGACGATGCCATAGAGTTGCACCGTACCGCGCCGGAGACACTGGAAGGCCGCTGCCCGCCCATGTTGCGCGATTTCCTGGAGGTGCGCGGGCTGGGCATACTCAATATCCGCCATATTTTCGGCGAAACGTCCATCAGGCCCAAGAAAACCCTGAACCTCATCATCAACTTAGTGCCGGCCGACGACAGCTACATGAAGCAGCTTGACCGTTTGAGCGTGCGCAGTGAGACGGAAACGATTTTGAATGTCAGCGTGCGTTCGATTACGCTGCCGGTGGCGGTAGGCCGCAACCTGGCGGTTTTGGTGGAGGCGGCGGTACGCAATTACATCCTCCAGCTCAGGGGCAAGGACAGCACGCGGGAATTTCTCGAACGGCATCAGAATTTTATGAAGGAACAGGCGGGGCAAGATGAAGATCATCCTGATTAGCGGCTTGTCGGGGTCGGGCAAGTCGGTTGCTTTGAAACTGTTGGAAGACACGGGTTATTACTGTGTGGACAACCTGCCTTTGGAAATGCTGCCGCTGCTGGTGCGCCGCCACAACCGCCTCGGCGGCACGGCCGGGCTGGCGGTAAGCGTGGATGTGCGCTCGCGCGTCAATATCGGCGAGGCCGACAGGCAGTTGGCCTATTTGCGCGGCAGGGGGCATGAGGTGGAGATTTTGTTTTTGGAGGCGGAGGAGGCGGTGCTGCTGCGCCGTTTTTCCGAAACACGCCGCAGCCATCCCCTGGCCTCGGGCGGCCTGTCGCTGACGGAGGGGCTGGCGCGGGAACGCGAAATGCTGTGGCCTTTGCGCGAGAAGGCTTATTGTATAGATACTTCCAAGATGAACGGCCAGCAGCTGCGTTATGCCGTGCGCCAGTGGCTGAGGGCGGAGGCGGGCGGCCTGACGGTGGTGGTGGAGTCCTTCGGTTTCAAGTTCGGCGTGCCCAACGATGCGGATTTCGTCTTTGATGCGCGCAGCCTGCCCAATCCTTATTACGACCCCGTTTTGCGCCCCTTCAACGGCACGCAGCCCGAAATCCGCGCTTATTTGGACGGGCAGCCGCTGGCGGGCGAGATGTTGGACGATATCGCGGGCTTCATGACCCGATGGCTGCCGCGCATGCGGGTGGAAAGCCGCAGTTATGTTACCATCGCCATAGGCTGCACGGGCGGCCAGCACCGCTCGGTTTATTTGGCCGAAGCCCTGGCCGGGCGGCTGCGGCCGGATTATGCCGTCCTGGTGAGACACCGCCAGTTGGCCCCGCCCGCCTGAGTCTGTGGAAATTACCCTGTAAACAAGATTTTGACGATATGGCTATCCAATGGTATCCCGGCCACATGCACAAGGCCAAAAAGGCCATTATCGAAAGGCTCAAAAGCGTCGATATGGTGATAGAGGTGCTGGACGCGCGTATGCCCGCCTCCGGCGAAAACCCTTTGTTGGGCAAACTTTCGTCCGACAAGCCCAAGCTGAAGATTTTGAACAAGCAGGATTTGGCCGACCCTGAACGCACCGCCCTGTGGCTGGCGCAATTCCAATCCCGCCCCGATACCAACGCCATCGCGCTGGACGCGTCCGACCGGCAGGCGGCGCAAAAGCTGATTGCCGCCTGCCGCGCGCTCGCGCCCAACCGCAAGGGCGTGGACAAGCCGTTGCGGGTGATGATTTGCGGTATCCCCAATGTGGGCAAATCTACGCTGATTAACGGTATGTTGGGCAGGAAGTCGGCCAAAACCGGCAATGAGCCGGGCATCACCAAGGCCGAACAGAGGTTGTTTTTGGCCGATGATTTCTGGCTTTACGATACGCCGGGCATGTTGTGGCCGAAAATCGTCGTGGAGGAGGGCGGTTACAATCTGGCCGCCGGCGGCGCGGTCGGCCGCAACGCGCTGGACGAGGAAACGGTTGCGCTGGAGTTGCTCGATTATCTGCGCCGCCATTATCTGCATCTCTTGCAGGAACGCTATCAGGCCGACAAGGATGCAAGCAGCCATTGGCAGGGCGAAGAATGGCTGGAATGGATAGGCCGCAAAAGGGGCGCGCTGCTCGGCGGCGGGCGGGTCAATTATCAGAAGGCCGCCGAAAATACGCTGACCGACTTCCGCGACGGCCATATCGGCCGCATCACGCTGGAAACCCCCAATCAATGGGCGCAATGGCTGAAGGCCGCCCAAAGGCGCGAAGCCGAACAAAAGGCCCAACGCGAACGCCGCAAGGCCGAACGCAAGGGAAAAGCCGTCTGAAAACCGTCGGACCGCCCGATGACTGACGACAGGGAGAAATTTCAAGATGACCCAGCATTTGCTGTTCCGCATCGCCAACCGCGACGATGCCGAAGAAATCGCCGAATTGTTCCGTGCCTGCGGCGGCGGCTGGCCCGATGGCGGTGCGGCCGATGCCGGCCTTATCGGCCGTATGCTGGCCGACGGCCGCCATTATTCTTTCGTTTACGACCATCCCGACCATGCCGGCCGCCTGCTCGGCTGCATCACGGTGAGGCTGCACACGCCGCAAAGGCAGTGCGCCGACATTGCCGCCCTTGCCGTCCGTCCCGAAAGGCAGGGGCAGGGCATAGGGGGCGCGCTGCTGCGGGCGGCGGAGGATTTCGCCGCCGACCATTTGAAGCAGGGCAGCCTGGCCGTCCGCATTCCGGCAGGCGAAACGGTATTGGCCGCCTATTGCGGGCGTTTGGGGTATGAGCCTTGCACCGGGCAGCCGGATAAGGGCTTTATCGCATTGGAGAAATGCCTGTTTTGATTTTCAGGCCGTCTGAAAACCCCTTAGGCGGCCTGTCTGCCGATTACACCAACCTACCGCCGAAAAAATGACAGTCCGACTCCCGCCCGACGCGCTTATCGAAGCCGCACTGCTGACCCAGGCCGAGCCGTTGAGCGAAAAAGCCATGCGCGAACTGTGCGACCCGCCCCTGTCGGCGGGCAAACTCATAGACGTGCTGGCCACCTTGAAAACCCGCTGGCAAGGCCGCGCCCTGCAACTGGTGCACAGCCGCGAAGGCTGGCGTTTCCAAATCGCGCAGGCCGCCTTCGAAAGGCTGGGCAGCCTGCAGCAACAGCGCGCGCCGCGCTATTCACGCGCCGTGATGGAAACCCTGGCCATCATCGCCTACCAGCAGCCGGTAACGCGCGGCGACATAGAAAACATACGCGGCGTAACCGTTTCACAAAACATCATGCAAACCCTGCAGGACAGGGGCTGGATAGAAATCATAGGCCACCGCGACAGCATAGGCCGCCCCGCCTTGTGGGCGACCACCGATGCCTTCCTGGCCGATTTGCAGCTCGAATCACTGCAGCAACTGCCGCCGCTGACCGAATTGGGCGAACTCGTCCTGCCCGAAGCGTTTGCCCCCGAAGGCACGGCGGAAGAAACCGACATCAACCAAACAGAAAGTGAAGAATAATGCGAACCATATTAGCAACACTATTGGCCGCCCTGGCCGTCAATGCCCATGCCGATACCATTCCCGCCGAATGCGAAAAAGCCCTGCAAGGCACATTTGAATGGGACAAACGCATAGGCGGCAGCTTCGCCCGCGATTTGACCCGCCAATTAAAGCTCCCCCTGAAAGTGCAAAAACAGCCGGACGGCTGGAAAATAGCCGGACACCCCGACTGGAAGGCCCGCCCCTACTATCTGGCTGCAGGCGAAGAAGAAAAAGACGGAGATTACGGCTTTTGGCGGATGGAAAACCAACCCTTGTGCGCCCTAATCGTCCAACCGGCCGCATCGGACGAACTGATATTGCAGGTGGTGGACGGCGGCGGCTGGCCGCAAGAACGGCATTTCACGCTGGCTTACGCCCTGACGCAGGACGAAGAGGCCGACCCGCGCATAGCGGCCAAGGTCTCTTATGTTTACGGCCTGTCCTTCAGATTGGCAGCCGTAACCGGCGGCTGGCTGGGCGTGGCCGTGAAGAAAACCCGTTAAACGGCTTAAAACAGGATAGGTTGAATGATGGACGGACAAAATATCGTTTTGGACGGAAACGGCGATACAACGGTCAGAATCCCGCAGGAGGCGGCGGAAGTCATGCTGTCCCTTTCGGACGATTTGGCCGTTTTCGGCGGCCCCCTGACCGCGGCCCATGCCCGGCAAATCGCCGAATTTGTCGGCCGGTCGGACTTGTGGTACGACAAGGCGGTTGCCGCCGTTTTGAATTACGGGCAAAAGGTGTACGGCCGTCAGGCGGACGAATTTAATGCCCAAGGCGTAACATTATTGGTGATACATATCCTGTTCGATGCGGACGAACCGCCGCTGTTCGGCCTGCAATTCGATACCGAATGGGACGAAGAACACGGCTGCGGCCTGAAAATGCGCGGCGGCAGTTTCGCAATCACGGACATAGGCGGGGCGGATGCCGCCTTCTGCTAATCTTTTACCAACCCCTGCCGCGCAAGCCGCAGAAGAACCGCCGATAAGGCGCGTTAGGAGTACATCATGACCAAAAAAACATTAAGCAAACGACAATGGCGCGACGGCGCGTCCGCCAAAGCGAAAAACAGCCGCAGGCCGTCTGAAAAGCCCGCCCCGGGCCGCGCCGCCGCACAAAAACCGTCCGCGCCCCAAACGGCCGGCCGTTCCGACAACCGAAGCCCCGCGCCCAAACAACGCGCCGCCAAAGCCAAAAAACTGGCCGTCCGCAACCCCAACCGCAAAATCATGGAACGCGCGCGCGACCTGAAAGAACGCCGCAGCGACCTGTCGCGCATAGAACCCGAACGCCTGCAAAAAGTCCTGGCGGCTTCCGGTGTCGGCTCGCGCCGCGAAATGGAAGAATGGATTGCCAACGGCTGGGTAACGGTAAACGGCAAAACCGCGCAACTGGGCGACAAAATCACCCCCGACGACCAAGTGCTGGTCAAAGGCGGCATCATCAAACTCAAATGGGCCGACCGCCTGCCGCGCATCATCCTGTATTACAAACAAGAGGGCGAAATCGTCTCCCGCGACGACCCGCAAGGCCGCGTCAGCATCTTCGACCGCCTGCCGCAGGCCGCCAGCAGCCGCTGGGTGGCCATAGGCCGCCTGGACATCAACACCAGCGGCCTACTGATTTTGACCACCTCGGGCGAACTGGTGCAGCGTTTCGCCCACCCGCGCTTCGAAGTCGAACGCGAATACGCGGTACGCACACTGGGCGGTTTGACGGCCGAACAAATGCGGCTGCTGGCCGAAGAGGGCATCATGCTCGAAGACGGCCGTGCCAAAGTCGAACGCATCCGCGAACAGGGCGGCGAAGGCGTAAACAAATGGTACAGCGTGGTGATTAAAGAAGGGCGCAACCGCGAAGTGCGGCGCATATTCGAATACTTCGATTTGACGGTCAGCCGCCTGGTGCGCGTGGGCTTCGGCCCCATAGGCCTGCCCAACCGCCTCAAACGCGGCCAATTCTACGAACTGAACCCGGCCGAAGTGGCCAACATCGTGAAATGGGCGGATATGCGGCTGCCGGGGGGCAGGCGGCGCAGGTAAGGCCCTGACCGCCGCTCCTGCTCACTGCAATTTCTCAAACTCGTCCTTGCCCGCGAAACACAGGGGGCATTCCCAATCGTCGGGCAGGTCTTCGAATTTCGTCCCCGGCGCGATGCCGCGTTGGGGGTCGCCGTATTCCTCGTCATAAACCCATTCGCACAACAGGCAGACATATTGCGCCATCAGCCTTCTCCCTTGGCCTATAAAGGACTGATATTATAGCGGATTGTATGGTGAATTAAAATTGCGGTGATACGGCGTTGCCAATGCCCTTATGTACCATCCGCACACGGCCCTCTTTGCCGCCTTGTCTCGTTTTCATTTTAATCCGCCATATAACCCGGATACGGGGCGGCATTTTGCGGCAGGCTTCAAATGGAAAAACCGCTGTCGCCGACAAACTCCAATTCGCTGATTTCCTTACGCAGGTGTTTGATGGCGGGGGTAACGATGGCCACAAACATGGCCTCGCGCAGGCGGCGTTGCACGGGGCTTTGCATCAGATAACCCGCCGCGCCGGTATGCAGGGCGGCCGATTGCGCGGCATCCAGGCACAGCCAGGCGGCCTTTTCGCGCAGGCGCAGGGTTTCCAGCAGTTCGGGTTGGTTGCGGTAGGCGGCATCGGCCAGCGTCATGGTTTCGGCCAAAACCGCCTGATAACGCCCGTTCAGTTCTTCATAACCGTTATCGAGGAAACAGTTGGTTTCGCTGCCCGCATCGGCGGCGGCGATTTCGGCCAGGCAGCCGTCTATAATGCCCGCGCCTATGCCGATTTGCAGCAGGATGAAGCCGGATTTGATGGTGGCGATATAATCGGCAAACTGGTCGGGGCGGGCGATGATGTCTTCATCGGGTATGAATACGTCTTCAAATTTGATGGCGTAGGTGCGCGTCCCCTCCAAACCGCAAAATTCGGGGCAGGGGATTAGCGAAACCCCCTTTTGCCTGCCGCCGGTAATAAACATGACATAACCGTCGGCCGTTTGCGCGGTATTGGCCCAAATGTGCTCCTCCCCCAGGTTGGATACCCAGGGCAGGATGCCGTTTACGGTGTAGCCGCCTTGGGCGCGCACGCCCTGCAGCTGGTGTTTTTCTATGCCGGCCAGGTGTTTGACGGTGTTGGACATGCCCGTTCCGGCCAATACCGCGCCGTTCAATACGTCTTGCAGGTGGCGGTTTTTGACTTCCTGGTTGGGCGATTGGTGCAGATACCAGGCGCAGGCAGCCTGACACCAGGCGGAAAATGCGGTCGCGCCGCATACTTTGCCCACCTCGCGCAATACTTCGATTTGCACGCCCAAACCCAGCCCGCTGCCGCCCTCTTGGGGCGTGCCGACTGCGGCGTATCCGCCTATCCCGCCCAAGGCGCGCATGAAGGCCTCGGGGTAGAACCCCTTGCGGTCTATGTCTTCCACCAGGGGTTTCAGTTGGGTTTTGGCCAGTTCGGCCGTTTGTTGCAACAGGGTTTCGCGGGACATGGGGTTCTCCAAAGTGTGAAAGTGTGTGCGGAAAGGAAAAAGGCCGCCTGAGGATTTCAGACGGCCCGCAAAACATCAGGCATAAGCCTGCAGTTCGGGGTTGATTTCCGTGCGTGCCAGATTATTGGTGTAATTGCACAAAGTGGCCAGAGCGACCCCCAGGACGACTTCCACGGCCGACTGCTGGTTGTAGCCTGCGGCAAAAAAGGCCTGCAGTTCCTCGTCGGAAACATTGCCCTTTTGCGCCATAACCTGCTGCGTAAACTCCGACAGCGCGTTGAGTTTGGCGTCGCCTATGGGGGCGATGTCGCGCACGGCCTGAATCTCGTCTTCCTTCAGCAGCTTTTTCAAAGTGGCCAGCTTGGTATGTCCGGCGACGCAGAAGCCGCACCGGTTGATTTTGGCGGCCAGGATTTGAATGACCTCGCGTTCGCCGGCGGTCAGCGAAGTTTCGCCGTTGAGCTTGCCCACCTCCTGATAAAAGGCCAGGGCCTCGGGCGAATTGGCCAGCACCCCGATGAGGTTGGGCAGGAAGCCGTTGGCCTTCAAGGCCGCTTCCACGCGGGGTTTGGCTTTTTCGGGGGCGGTTTCTACAGTGTGTATGGTCAGACGTGCCATGATTTGTCCTTAATATATATTTGTCGGAAAGGGGCGATGATAACCAAGGCCGCGCCAAAAGTGAAATAATGCTTTGCTTGATATGCGGGCGCAAACCAAACCAAACGTTATATGGCATGACGCAAAGGCCGACGCCCGCGCGGGGCGGGCGTTCAGACTTCGATTTTATTGGGGGTGAAGGTTTCCCATTTGCTGCAGGCGGGGCAGTGCCAAAAAAACACCTGCGACTTGAAATGGCAGTGGCGGCAGCGGTACATCCAGCTTTTCTGCATCTGGCGGCCTATGATGCCGCGCATCAGCTCGGCATCGGCCTTCAGCTGCGGGTTGATGTCGTTGATTTTTAGGCCCAGCAGGCGGTAAGCGCCGTTTAAATCGGGCTTGGCGCGCACCAGTTCGGCCATGATTTCGTTGGCGGCCTGTTCGCCGTGCCGCAGCAGCATTTTGTCGTAAATGATATCCAGCAGGTTCAACTGGGGGAAGGTTTTGGCATAACCGATTAGGATGTCCAGGCCTTCTTCGGCCAAACCCTGCGCGTCATAGGCATCGTAAATCCTTTCGCCCACCATGCCCAAATAGGCGTGGTTTTGCTTTTCTATCGCGGCATAGGCTTCGGCGGCGGCGGCGTAACGGCCCTGTTTCTGCTCCAAATCGCCCAAGATGATGTTGGCGCGGCAGCATTTGCGGTTGGCTTCCAGGGCGGCGGCGATATGGCGGCGCGCGGTATCCGCGTCGGACTTGAACAAGGCCGCCTGGGCGGTTTCGCAGTGGAATTGGGCGATTTCGAACTGGTAAGTCTGCTCGTCATAGCTCAATAACTGGGCCATTTCCACGGCCTTTTCCCAATCCCTGTCCTGCTGGTAGATGTGCAGCAGCAGTTCGCGCGCCTCCCTGGCCATATTGCCGTCCAGCAATTTTAAAAAAGTGCGTTCGGCGCGATCCACCAGGCCGGCGTTTTGATAGGCCAGGCCCAGTTCGAACAAGGCGCGCTGCTTTTTGTCGCCCACGGTGTCGGAGGCGCGGCACAAATCGTCCAACAGACGGATGGCCTTGTCGTTTTCCCCGCGCGAACGGTACAGCCTGCCCAGGGTGAGCCTCAATTCGTAAGAACTGTCGGGCATATTGTCGGCGATTATGGCCAATTCGTGCGTGGCGCGGCCGCCGTCGTTGTCGGCCAGTCCCTCCAAGGCTTTATAAAAGGCGGCGGGTATGAATTTGGCCTGCCTCACCACTTCCTTCATGTCCACCCGCGCCACCGTCCAGCCTATGCCGAAGAATATAGGCGGCAGCAGCAGGAGCAGCCACCAAACATCGCTTTCCATGTGCCGCTTATTCCTGTCCTTCGTGCGCGGCGGCGGCTTCTTCCTGCTGGTGGCGCAGTTTTTTCAGCTCGGCCTGCAGCTGGCCGTTTTCCGCCCTGAGGGCGACCAGGCGGCCGAACAGGGCGAACAGGCCCAGGATTGCGCCCGCGACGAACGCGCCGAACAATACCTCTATCAGGCGCAGGCTCACGCCCTGGTCGGGCAGGTAGTTGAACTGGACAGGCTGCAGGTTGATGAAGGCCAGCACGGTCAGCAGCAGTAAAACTAATATCTTGATTATCAGGGAAAGAATCTTCATCAGGGCTTCCTTTCGGGTCGGGGTTGGGTTGTTGTTGGACGGGCGGCCGGGCCGGCATGGCGGCGTTGGAAAACGCCCGCAATCCCTGCGTGTATGCCTTGCCCTGAATTACTTTGTTATTTTAAACAAACGGCCATGGCTTCGCAATCCGCGCCTGATGCGGCCGCCCCGGCGGCGGCGCACTTGCCAAGATGCGGTCGTAGGGCGTATCGTTGGCCAAAATTTCCTTAATGGTTGAAACCCCGCCCTTCAGGGCAGTAGAATCCGAGTTTATTTGGCAGGGGTGCAACCCCTTTAAGGTTTAGGGCGGCATCCGTCCCGCTTGTCGGTTATTCAAAAGGATACAATCATGACCAAACCCGTACCTGCCGTCTTCGGCAGCGTCTTTTATGCCGAAATGCCCGTCATCGCCTATACCGGGGGACAGTGGCAGCCCGCCGTGTGGCAGTCTTCCAAAGAGCTTTCCCTCGCGCCCGGCACGCACGCGCTGCATTACGGCAGCGAGTGTTTTGAAGGCTTGAAGGCCTTCCGCCAGGCGGACGGCCGCATCGTGCTGTTCCGCCCTTTGGCCAATATAGAAAGGATGAGGCAGAGTGCCGACATCCTGCGCCTGCCCCGGCCGGAAACGGAGGCTTATCTGGCCGCGCTGGTGGAATTGGTCAGGCGGGCGGCGGACGAGATTCCGGATGCGCCCGCTTCTTTGTACCTGCGCCCCACGCTCATAGGCACGGACCCGGTCATAGGCAAGGCGGGCGCGCCCTCCGATACCGCGCTGCTGTATATCCTGGCCTCGCCGGTGGGCGATTATTTCAAGGCCGGTTCGCCGGTGAAGATTCTGGTGGAAACGGAGCATATCCGCTGCGCCCCGCATATGGGGCGGGTGAAATGCGGCGGCAATTATGCCTCGGCCATGCCCTGGGTGCTGAAGGCCAAGGCCGAATATGGCGCAAATCAGGTTTTGTTCTGCCCCAAGGGCGACGTGCAGGAAACGGGCGCGTCCAATTTCGCGCTGATTAAGGGCGATGAAATTATCACCAAGCCTTTGACCGATGAGTTTTTGCACGGGATTACCCGCGATTCGGTTTTGACGGTGGCGCGCGATTTGGGCTATTCGGTCAGCGAGCGCGATTTTACCGTGGACGAGTTGGTCGATGCGGTGGAACACGGTGCGGAGGCGATACTGACCGGTACGGCCGCCGTGATTTCGCCGGTTACTTCCTTCGTGGTCGGCGGCAGGGAGGTCGCGGTGCAGGGCACTGAGCGCGGTTATGCCATACGCAAGGCTTTGACCGATATTCAGTTTGGTCTGGCCGAGGATAAATACGGCTGGCTGGTGGAAGTCTGCCGCAGTTGAAGCGGCGCGGATTGTGTATGTTTGTGTCGGATATTTCATAGGGCCGCGCCTTATGTGCTGCCCTGTGTGTTGAAATATTATTTTGGGAGGGATTATGACTCAGGTAAAACATGAAACTGTTGTTTTGACTCCAAGCGACCTGCCGCTTCATTGCAGCGGCCCGCGCCATGAAACGTGGAACGGCCATCCGCGCGTTTTTTTGCCCATACGGTCCAACGGCAGTGTGGAATGCCCGTATTGCGGCACTATCTATAAGTTGGAAGGCGAAATCAAGGGTCATCATTAGATTGTTTTGAATTGGACAGGCCGCCCGGTATTGCTTCGGGCGGCCTGTTTTTCTGCGTTTGTATGGCGGTTTGGTTTCGGGTTGGCGAATGGGCCGGGTTTATCTTCTCAGAACAGGTCCAGCACTTTCAGGGCGACCATGGCCACGCCGTAAGCCAGCGGTATGCCTACCGCCAGCCAGCGCAGTTTGACGCCGGTGTTGCTGTGGGCGATTTCTTCCGCCGCCTGCGCCGCTTCTTCAAACGCGCTCTCCGCCGGTATTTGGTGCGGGATGTGGAAGCTGCCTCTGTCATGGTGTTTTTCGTTTACCGGCCGCACCAGCAGGTTGCATATCAGGCCCAGGAGCAGGAATCCGGCCATGATGTACATGGTGATGCCGTAGGCCTGCGCCGCCGGTATGCCGCTGTCTATCTGGCTTTGGCGGATGTAGTTTACCAATACGGGGCCCAATACCGCCGCCGTGGACCAGGCCAGCAGGACGCGGCCGTGTATCGCGCCCACCTGTAAAGTGCCGAACAGGTCTTTGATGTAGACGGGCATGGCTGCAAAGCCGCCGCCGTACATGGAGATGATGATGCAGAAGCCTAGGACGAACAGGGTTTTGCTGCCGCTCTCGCCCAAGGCGGGGATGGCGAAGTAGAGCAGCGCGCCCAGGATGAAGAAGAGGTTGTAGGTCGGTTTGCGCCCCAGCCGGTCGGAGATGCCGGCCCAGAAGAAGCGTCCGCCCATGTTGAACAGGCCCAGCAGGCCGACAAAGCCCGCCGCCGC
>JAUMUU010000021.1:16261-19661 GCA_030530545.1 Neisseria sp.
CCGCCGCGCCCGCGCCCACCGATTGTTCGGAAAACAGTTCCTGTATCATGACGGAAGCCTGCCCCAATACGCCTATGCCGGCGGTAACGTTCAGGCACAGAATCCAAAACAGGAGGTAAAACTGCGGTGTTTTGACGGCCTGTGCGGCGGTAACGTTTTTGCCGCCGGCCGCCCCGTTTGTTTTGGGTATGAAGCCCGCCGGTTTCCAGCCTTCTGCGGGGATGCGTATGGTCCATGCGCCAAACAGCATGAAGAGGAAGTAAAGGATGCCCAATACGGTGAAGGTTTCGGCCACGCCGGCCGTGGCAGGGCCTTTGAAGTAGTCCATCAGTGCCACGGACAGGGGGGAGGCCAGCATCGCGCCGCCGCCAAAGCCCATAATCGCCAAACCCGCAGCCATGCCCGGTTTGTCGGGAAACCATTTCATCAGTGTGGATACGGGGCCTATGTAGCCCAGCCCCAGCCCCACGCCGCCCAATACGCCGTTGCCAAGGTACAGCAGCCACAGGTTGTGCCGCCATACGCCCAATGCGGATACCAGGAAGCCCAGCCCGAAGCAGACGGCGGCTGCAAACATGGCTTTGCGCGGACCCGCCCGCTCCATCCATGTGCCGAACAGGGCGGCCGACGCGCCCAATACCGCCAGTGCGATGCTGAATATCCAGCCTACGGAGGCCAGCGACCAGTCGCCGGGGGCGGATTCGGTGATGCCTATGATTTTGGTCAGCGGGGCGTTGAATACGGAATAGGCGTAAATTTGGCCTATGGACAGGTGTACCGCCAGCGCGGCCGGCGGTATCAGCCAGCGGTTGAATCCGGCAGGCGCGACGGTGTGGGTTTTATCTAGGAAGGACATGGTGTTGTGCTGCGTCTGTGAAAAAAGATGGGAAAGGCCGTCTGAAATGCCTTCAGACGGCCAAAATTGCGGCGGCGGCCGTTTTTGCCCTGCCGCCTTATGCTTTTAACGGGTGTTTAAAACAACAACCGCGTCAAATATTTGCAAAGTATACGGCATGTCCCAACACTCGGGGCGCACATAAGGCGCGCCCTGAAGGGCGGGGTTTTAACGATTAAGGAATTTTGATGAAAAAAACCGCCCGAAACGCGTTCAGGCGGCCTTGGGCCTTATTTGCCTTCTTCAGCCTTACCTTCTTCGGCGGCTTCTTTGGCATCTTCCTTAGCGTCTTTTGCATCCTGTTTGGCTTCTTCGGCTGCCTCTTTGGCCTCTTCGGCCGCCTCAGAAGCGGCTTCGGCCTTCTCCTCGGCTTCGGAAGAGGCGGGGGCGGCCTCGCCCTTCAAGGCTTTGAGTGCTTCGCTGCACACGGCTTCGCTCTGGCCGGCCGGCATGGACTGCATGGCGGCTTTGGTTTGCTCGAAAGCCTTTTGCGCCGATTCCTTGCCGGCGGCATCCATGCCCTTGAGCATATCGTTGTATGCTTTTTCATACTCGTCGCATACCGATGACGAAGACGTAGAAGCGGCAGGGGCGGCACCTGAAGCGGCCGGGGTTTCGGCGGCCTTGTCGCCGCAGGCGGCCAGGGCGGCGGCGGCCAGCAAAACAGTCAGCAAGGATGAAGTTTTCATTATATGCACTCTTCTTATGGTTGATGGAAGGCGGAATTGTTTAACTGATATTAAAAAATGTCAAGTTAAAACGGTCGGATGGTATCCCGGGCGCGGGGAACGGCGGGCGGGATATGGGCGCGGCGGTCCTGCGTATGTTAAAATCCGGCCGGTTAAATTGCCGCACACATCACATTGATACGCAAAGAATTTAAATCCAAACAAATGCCGCCTTGCCGCAAAGGCGGCTGTTTCCTCCCCCGACAGCCCCAGGCAGAACCATGCCCGCCATCCGCCATAAATAAGGAACGCCCATGAAATGGTTGAAACGCAGCAACACCCTTTGGAAAACCGTCCGCCGCTACGGCCTGGCCGAACTCTTCGCGCCCCTGGCAAAAAAAGCCTGGCAGCGCAGGCTGTTGTCCGCCTTGCCGCCGTCGCGCGGGTTTGCGGGCGAACCCCTGCCCGTGCGGCTTAGGCTGGCCTTGGAAAGCCTGGGGCCCGTGTTTGTGAAATTCGGCCAGGTGCTGTCCACCCGTCCCGACCTGATTCCGCACGATTACGCGGTGGAACTGGCCAAACTGCAGGACAAAGTGCCGCCTTTCGATGCGGACGTGTCGCGCCGCCAGATTGAAAAGGCCCTGGGGCGGCCGGTTGCCCGACTGTATGCCGAATTTGAAACCCGGCCCGTGGCCAGCGCGTCCGTGGCACAGGTGCACAGGGCCAGGCTGCACGGCGGCGAACGTGTGGCGGTGAAGGTGTTGCGGCCGGACATCCTGCCGGTCATAGAACAGGATTTGGCACTGCTGCGTTTCGGCGCGGGCTGGGTGGAGCGGCTGTTTGCGGACGGCAAACGCCTGCGGCCGCGCGAAGTGGTGGACGAATTCGACAAATATCTGCACGACGAATTGGATTTGATGCGCGAGGCGGCCAACTGCAGCCAGCTGGGCCGCAATTTCAAAGACAGCAAAATGCTGATAGTGCCCAAAGTGTTTTACGATTATTGCAGCCGCGACGTATTGACCATAGAGTGGATGGACGGCACGCCGGTTTCCGACATTGCCGCCTTGAGGGCGCAGGGGCAGGATTTGCACAAACTGGCCGAATACGGCGTGGAAACGTTTTTCACACAGGTGTTCCGCGACGGCTTCTTCCATGCCGACATGCACCCGGGCAATATTTTGGTGTCGGCCGACAACCGCTATATCGCGCTGGATTTCGGCATAGTCGGCAGCCTGACCGATTACGACAAGCGTTATCTGGCGATTAACTTCCTGGCCTTCTTCAACCGCGACTACCACCGCGTCGCCACGGCGCACATAGAATCGGGCTGGGTGCCGCCGGAGACGCGGGCGGAAGAATTGGAAGCGGCGGTGCGCGCGGTGTGCGAGCCGGTGTTCAACAAGCCGATTTCGCAGATTTCCTTCGGATTGGTTTTGATGCGGCTGTTTGAAGTGAGCCGCCGCTTCAATGTCGAAATCCAGCCGCAGCTGGTGTTGCTGCAAAAAACGCTGCTCAACATCGAAGGGCTGGGGCGGCAGCTGGAGCCCGATTTGGATTTGTGGGCGACGGCCAAACCGTTTTTGGTGAAATGGATGAACGAACAGGTGGGCCCCAAGGCCTTTTGGCGCAATTTGAAGAACGAAGCCCCCGATTGGGCGGAAATGCTGCCCGCCCTGCCGCGCAAACTCAACGCGCTGGTGGACGAGGCGCGGCAGAAGGAAATGCGCGATGCCTATGTCCATCTGGTGAAAATCCAGCAGCGGCAGAGCTTGTGGCTGGCGGTGATTGCGGCGGCTTTGGTGTTGATTGTGCTGTTCAAATAACAAGGGGTTGC
>JAUMUU010000152.1 GCA_030530545.1 Neisseria sp.
GGCGGTAGAATTTGGGTTTATTTGGGAGGGGTGTAACCCCTTCCAAATCAGGGCGGCACACAGGGCTGCGCCTTATGTGCGGCTCTGTGTGTTGAAACATAGGGCAAAACCGTATCCGTCCCCTTAACACCCCGCCTTGACTGCACCCTTACCGTCTGCAGCCCGCCATCCGGGCCTGATTCAAACTTAATCCACCATATAATAAGGACTTACCATGCGCCGTCTGCCCGTTTTTCTGGTTATCGATGTTTCCGAAAGCATGGTCGGCAACAACCTGCGTTATATGCAGGAAGGTATAGCCCGCCTGCTCAAAGCCCTGCGCGGCAACCCCTATGCGCTGGAAACGGTTTACCTTTCCGTCATCGCCTTTGCGGGCGTGGCCAAAACACTTGCGCCGCCGGTGGAATTGTTTTCCTTTTACCCGCCGCGCCTGCCCATAGGCTCGGGAACATCCATAGGGGCGGCCTTGAACCACCTGATGGACGAAATCGACCGCCACATCGTACGCAATACCGCCGAACAAAAGGGTGATTACAAAACCGTGGTGTATTTCATGTCCGACGGCAGCGCCACCGACAACCCCGCCGCCGCCATAGCCCGCTGGCAGCGCGATTATGCCAAGCGCGCCACCCTGATTTCCATAGGCATAGGCCCCTTTGCCGATTTGTCCCTGCTTGCCCCTATCAGCAGCCAAATCATGCGTTTGGAAAACTGCGAAGAAAAAGACTTCCGCGCCTTCATAGATTGGGTAACGCAATCCATGTCCACACTCAGCCGCACCTTGAGTTCGGGCAGCCCCATCGAAGATGCCGTGCCGGCGGCCAACCCGCTGTTGTCGCTGGTCAAAGACTTGGGCGACGCGGCGGCCGTAGATGAAAACTATGTCATCATCAGCGGCCTGTGCGCCAAAACCGGCCTGCCCTATCTGATGAAATACGAAAGGCTGCCCGATATGGCCGACATACCGTTTTTCACCAAACAATCCGCCCGGGTTTACCGCTTTACCGGCGTGTATCCCGTAGAAGCCGATTATGCCGAATGGTCGGATTCGCGCGTGAACACCAATACCGTGGCCGCCTCCATGCTGGAGGGGGGCGGGGGCTGCCCGCATTGCGGCGCACCCTACGGCCTGGCCACCTGCAGCTGCGGCCAGGTGTTTTGCGTGGACGGCGACGGCGAAACCACCTGCCCGGGCTGCAAACGCACCATATACATGGGCACGGCCGAGGGAGATTTCGACATCGCCCGTTCGCGCGGCTGAAACCGTCCGCAAAAGGAAAACACATGACACCGGAACGCCTGAAAAGCTGGCAGCCCGATGCGGCAGAACAAGAACTGGAAGAATTTATCCGCCAAAATGTAAACTTGCTGCGCTATCTGGACCAATGCTGGCAGGATTTTATTGCCAAACGGCAAAATCCCGATAACAGCCCCTCCCTTGGGGAGGAAGTGCCTGAATACGAAGCGTCCGAAACGGCAGAATTGCCCCCGCCGCCCGCCGTCTTCCTTAGTTTGTCCAAGGCTGGCGATACGGCTGCAGGCGAGCCATTGGAAAACATGGACGGCATGGCCGCGCCCGAATACCCCCCGGGTGATGAGGCCTGTGATGATATCGGCCATAACGCGGGGGAAGATGCCCCACGGGCCGCCTATGATGCCGATGAGGCAAATCAGGCGCAAGATTGGCCGAACCGGTGCGCCGTACAGCCGGAAACCGCATCGGGCGAAGATTGTTCAGACGCTTCGGACAGCGGACCACCCCCTTCCGATATTCCAACCCCACAGGAGGCCGCCATGCCCATTCTGCCGCAAAAACCCCAACCGACACCCATCGCCCCCGTCATACCCAAACCGGCCGCCCTGCCCAATGCCAGGCAGGGGGAATATTACGAAACAGGCCTGCCGCCGGGGGTAAAGGGTCTGCAATTCGAACCCGAATGCGGCCTGACCTGGGACGAGGCGCGGCAGCGGATCAGCGGCACTCCCGACATCAACGGCGAAGTGGCCATCAGCTACCACCGCGAGGAAGGCGGCATCCTGCACCCCGTGCGCCTAACCCTGTACATCAACCCCGACCCCAAAAGCCTATGGCGGGATTTGCCCAGCGACACAAACGATCCCTACTACAAACCCGATGACGAACACCAACAAAAAAACAGCCCCTACGGCACACTGGCCGCCGCCCGCGTGCGCGGCCGTTCGCACGCCCATATAGGCGCGTTTTGCGATGACGACTTCGCCCTGTATTGCGATGAGGAAAGCGGCCTGCACCTGCTGGCCGTGGCGGACGGCGCGGGCAGCGCGGCCAACGCCCGTTACGGTTCGCAACTGGCCGTGAGGGCGGTTGCCGCAACCGTGGAGGCATTGTTGAAGGATGAAGGCAAGGATTACCGCAATCTGACCCTGCACCCCGCCGACAGGCAGCGGCAACTGGTCCGCAGCATGTTGGAACAGGCGGTTTATCAGGCCTTCGCCGACCAGCATGCGGCGGCGAAAAACGAACAACTACCCTTGAAAAGCCTGGCCTGCACCCTGCTGGCGGTTTTAGCCCTGCCGCAAAGAGACGGAAGCTGGTTTACCGCCGCCTACCAGGTGGGCGATGGGGCGGTTGCGGCCTGGCTGCCCGAAGCTGGCGAAATTTATTTGTTGGGCGAGGGCGATTCGGGCAGCTATTCGGGCGAAACCTGCTTTTTGGCAGCGGGCGAAGTATCGGTCGAAAGCCTGCAAAAACGCATACGCACCTGTGAAATCCCCACCGTCCCCGTATTGATGCTGATGACGGACGGCGTGTCCGACCCTAAATTTGAAACCGATGCCAACTTGGCCCATCGCGAAAAATGGCGCGCGTTTTGGCAGGAAATATCCCCGCTGGCAACCGATGCCCCCGCCTTGACGGAATGGCTGCGATTCTGGTCGCCGGGCAACCATGACGACCGCACCTTGGCCGTCTTCACACCCAAAGGCGGGGATAAAAGCTGACGGCAGGCAAGCGGTGCATCTGAATGAGATGGTGGCTCGATTTTGGAAAAACGGCAGCCCGGGTTGTATGACTGACCAAATGGCGTAAACGGTTCTTTGGCCAAATACGGCTATGCCGCATTCTCATCCTTTAATATAAAAATTTGTAATTTAGATTGACATGATAAGTATCTAATAATTAGATAATCATATATGATAACTGGAATCGATTGGTGATTCGGGATTGCAAACGGGAGGATGGGATGGTTGAAAGCGATGGAATCTCATTGGATGCAGGTACAATAATAGAGCGTGGGTTTCAGAATGTTTTACTTTAACAAAGGGGTAGTGGCTCAAAAAGTATGCTGACAAAAACAGCAAGGAAAACTTCCAGTATCATAAGGTTGTGCATACCATACAGATACCGGTCGAATGTCCTTGCTGCCAAGGACGGAATATAAAGAAAAACGGCTTTAACGGCAACCGCAAACAAAAATACCTTTGCAAAACCTGCGGGCGCAACTTCATAGGCGACCATGCGCTGACTTACAAAGGCTGCCATTCCCGGATGAAAAAGCGCGTACCGCATATGCTTGCAGACCATTGCGGTATCCGTCAGATTGCGCGTTTGCAGGGTATCAGCCGAAATACCGTCTGCGCCATATTGCGTTCATCCGATTTCAGGACCACTCCGCAACAACAGGAGTACGATTGTCTGAAAGTGGATGAATTTTGGATATTTATCCAACGTAAAGACAACAAACGGTGGCTGATTTATG
>JAUMUU010000153.1 GCA_030530545.1 Neisseria sp.
CAACAAAGAAGGCAGCCACAAAACCCACGGCGCGCCTTTGGGTGCGGACGAAATCCAAGCCACGCGCAAACATTTGGGTTGGACTTACCCCGCGTTTGAAATCCCCCAAGAAATTTACGCCGCATGGGATGCGAAAGAAAAAGGGGCAGAACTGGAAGCGGAATGGAAGGCACTGTTCGCGCAATACCAAACCAAATATCCTGCCGAAGCCGCAGAATTCGTGCGCCGCATGGACAAAAAGCTGCCGGACAATTTTGATGAATACGTTCAGGCCGCATTGAAGGAAGTGTGCGGCCAAGCCGAAACCATAGCCACGCGCAAAGCCAGCCAAAACAGCATAGCCATACTCGCCCAAGAATTGCCCGAACTGGTGGGCGGTTCGGCCGATTTAACCCCGTCCAACCTGACCGACTGGCCGGGCAGCGTGTCGGTAACGCGCGAACACGGCGGCAATTACATCCACTACGGCGTGCGCGAATTCGGCATGGGCGCGATTATGAACGGTCTGGCACTGCACGGCGGCGTGAAACCTTTTGGCGCGACTTTTTTGATGTTCAGCGAATACCAGCGCAACGCCCTGCGTATGGCCGCGCTGATGAAAATCAACCCCGTGTTTGTATTCACCCACGATTCCATAGGTTTGGGCGAAGACGGCCCTACCCACCAGCCTGTCGAGCAGACCGCCACCCTGCGCCTGATTCCGAATATGGACATATGGCGGCCCTGCGACACCGTTGAATCGTTGGTGGCTTGGGCAGAAGCGGTAAAAGCCGCAGACCATCCGTCCAGCCTGATTTTCAGCCGTCAAAATCTGAAATTCCAAACGCGCGACGAACAGCAGCTTGCCGACATCAAACGCGGCGGCTACGTCATCAGCGAAGCCCAAGGCAAGGCCCAAGCCGTCATCATCGCCACGGGGTCGGAAGTGGAACTGGCGCTACAGGCGCAAAAGGCCTTGGCGGAACAAAACATCGCCGTGCGCGTGGTTTCCATGCCGTCCACCAATGTGTTCGACCGCCAAGACGCGGCCTATCAAACCGCCGTCCTGCCCGAAGGCCTGCCGCGCGTGGCCGTGGAAGCCGGACATCCCGACATCTGGTACAAATATGTCGGCCTGGACGGCGCAGTGGTCGGCATAGCCCGTTTCGGCGAATCCGCCCCCGCCGAACTGCTGTTCAAAGAATTCGGTTTTACCGTGGAAAATGTGGTTGATGCGGTGAAATCGGTGTTGTAAAAAACGGGCCGTCTGAAAACCTTCAGGCGGCCTGAAAACCAAAAACGCCTCCGAAAGGAAAAACCATGCCCGACCGCCCGACCTACCCCCAGGCAACCACCGCCGCCGAACTCCAAGCCAACTTCCAAGCCGTACAGGCCAAAATAAACGCCGCCTGCGCCCGCGCCGGACGCAGCCCGGATCAAGTCCGCCTGCTGCCCGTAAGCAAGACCGTCAGCGCCGAACGCCTGAGGCTGGCCGTTGGTTTGGGTTATACCCGCTTTGGCGAAAACAAAATCCAAGAAGCGCAGGCCAAATGGCAGGCCATGAGCGGCCTGCCGGTGAAATGGTCCGTCATCGGCCACCTGCAAAGCAACAAAATCAAATACCTGGTCAAATTCGCCGACGAATTTCAAGCCTTGGACAACACCAAAACCGCCGAACTGCTGAACGAAAAACTCCGGCAGGCAAACCGCTCCCTGGACGTACTCATACAAATCAACACCTCGGGCGAAGAGAGCAAATACGGCCTGCATCCCGAACAAGCCGCCGCCTTCATCCGCGACATCGCCCGTTTCGACCGCCTGAACATACGCGGCCTGATGACCCTGGCCCTGCTTTCCGACAACACCGCCCAAGTGCGCGGCTGCTTCACCCTATTGCGCCAACTGCGCGACCAACTGCGCCCCAACCTGCCCGACCACATGCGTATGGACGAACTCTCCATGGGCATGTCCGGCGACTTCGAAACCGCCATAGAAGAGGGCGCGACCATAGTCCGCATAGGCCAGGCCCTGTTTGGCGCGCGCAACCTGCCCGACAGCCACTACTGGCCCGAACAAACCACGGCTGAAGACCCGCAACAACCCTAAGGCATATCAAACCTTACACACGGAGCAAAAAATGTTTACCGGCATAGTACAAGGCATGGGGCGCATCGTTTCCATAGAACAACCCGCCGCCGACTTCCGCCGCCATACGGTCGAACTGCCCGAGGGCATGGCGGACGGCCTGCAAACCGGCGCATCCCTGGCCCACAACGGCTGCTGCCTGACCGTTACCCGCATAGATGGCCGCCTCGCATCCTTCGACCTGATGGGCGAAACCCTGGCCAAAACCAACCTGGGCCTGCTCAAAACCGGCGACAGGGTCAATCTCGAACGCGCCGCCAGAATAGGGGAAGAAATCGGCGGCCACCTGATGAGCGGCCACATCGCCGCCACCGTCGCCATCACCCGCATCCAAAGCGGTACGGAACAAAAAACCCTCTGGTTCGCCCTGCCCGAAGCCCTAACCCCCTACATCCTGCCCAAAGGCTTTGTCGGATTGGACGGCTGCAGCCTGACCGTGGGCGAAGTCGGTTGCGAAGGATTCAACGTCCACCTGATACCCGAAACCCTGCAGCGCACCCTGTTCGGCACAAGGCGGGAGGGCGACCTGGTCAATCTCGAAACCGACCCGCAAACCCAAGCCGTCGCCGACACCGTGGCACGCATACTGGCCGCCAAAAACATTTGAAAAACAACCGGTTGTTATAAGAGAAATATCTTATGCCAAAGAAATACACCCGCCCCCTGGCCGCCTGCCTTGCCGCCTTAATGCTGAATGCCTGTACCGCCATGCTTTGGCGCACATTTCCCGCCGATGGCACGGAAACCTCAGTCCGCGAAATCGGCAGCGACCAAGTCCGCGCCTTCGGCATAGTGCGCGACAAAAACAGCCAACTGGCCGTAGGCAGCCTGGTCATGATGGGCGACAAATATTGGTATGTGGTGGATACCGAACCCTCCCGCAAGGCTGCCGCAGTGCTCAACGCGGGGCTGCCGCAACGCTACACCATAGGCAGGGGCGAAACCGGGCGGCATGGCGAATTATCCGTATATCTAGAACCCGGCCAACGTTTCCGCAGCCCGTTTTGCCTGAAATACACCCCCGAACAGCCGCAGGAGACGGCCAAATTGGAACAACTGGGCTTTAACAAAAGCCAAAAAATCGGAGAAAAAGAAAATAAGGAATACATACAGTGTTTCAGCATTTCCGGCAGTTTTTACGCCAAACCGCAACAGGCCAAACAGGATTACCGCTTTGAAAGCCCCGTCCCCGTCCGGCTGATGGTCATGGACAGCAAAACAGGCGTAGACCCCCTAACCCTGGTGCGGAATATCCTCTTTACCCCCGTTACACTGGCCTTGGACGCGGTAGGCGGGGTATTTTTATTGTTTGACGGCCGCTGACCCCGTGATATAGTGGATTGAAATAAAAATGATATGAGGCGGCTTAGTCGCCTTGTCCTGATTTAAATTTCATCGGAATTTCCTTAATGGTTGAAACCCCGACTTTCAGGGCGGTAGGATTCGGGTTTGTTTGGGAGGGGTGTAACCCCTTCCAAATCAGGGCGACACACAGGGCTGCGCCTTATGTGCGGCCCTGTATGTCGAAACATCCGCCATACAATAATCCCCAAATCGGAAAGGAAAACA
>JAUMUU010000154.1 GCA_030530545.1 Neisseria sp.
TCTATCCACGCTTGGGCGGCCATCACGGCGTGTTCGGTGTCGTCCGAAACCATGCCGCCGTGCAGCAGGGGAATCAGCGCGTAACGGCGCGGCACGAAGCATTTGCGGGCGCGGCGCGGGGACAGCCCTTCGTAGGGCAGCCCGTAGGCATCGCCCGCCGCCGTGCCGAGCAGGCAGCCGAAAAGCGGATGTGTCATAAGGTTTCCTTACTATTGCGGTTAATCCAGCCCGTCCAACAACAGGGCAAGCTGCCGCCCGACCGCCTGCGCCAGATTGACCGGCACGGCATTGCCGATTTGCTTATACTGCTGGTTCATAGGCCCTTGAAATACCCAATCATCGGGGAAGGTTTGGATGCGGGCGTATTCGCGCACCGTCAGCGGGCGGGTTTCATCGGGGTGGCAGCGTTCCGTTTGATTTTGGGCGGGGGCGCAGGTCAGCGTCAGGCTGGGTTCGTGCCAGCCCAAACGCCTTGCCATGCCCGTCCTGCCGCCGCCGAGAAAATAACTGCCCTTCATATATTGCCGCGCCACATCATCGGGCAAATCGCGCCAGCAGCCCCCCGGCGGCACCAGGTCCAACACACTTTTCTTGTATTCCGTATAAACCTGCCCCACGGACGGCGGAACATCGTCATCATAAAGTTCGCCCGCCTTGAGCGCATCGGCCATGGTCAGTTGGCGGTGGTAAGGCTGCGGCCAGGCGAAAGCGGCCCGGTCTGCCAAATCGGCGCGTATGCCCACAATCAGCACACGCTCGCGCTTTTGCGGCACACGGTAGTTTACCGCGTTCAAAATGCGCGGCTCGGCCAACACATAGCCCAAATCGTGCAGGGTTTGCCTGATAACCGCTATGGTGCGTCCGCCGTCGTGGCCCAACAGGCCGCGCACGTTTTCGCCCAAGATGATTTTTGGTTGCACTTCTTCAATCGCGCGGGCAAATTGAAAAAACATCGTGCCGCGTATATCGTTGAAGCCTTTTCCCTTGCCTGCGTAGGAAAACGCCTGGCAGGGGAATCCGCCCGACAGCAGGTCGGTTTGGTCGCGATAGGGCGTAAAGTCTATCCCGCAGACATCGCCTTCGACAACATTCCAATCCGGGCGGTTGCGGCGCAGGGTGGCGCAGGCGTGTTTGTCCCATTCGTTCAACAAAACGGCTTGGAAACCTGCCTGTTCCAAACCCAATGCCAAGCCGCCCGCGCCCGCGAAAAGTTCTATGCTGGTGTATGCCGTGGTGTCGGATAAGTGTGAATGTGTCATTGCGGTAAAACCAATCGGCTACATACCCAATATCGCGTTGCCGTTCGCGCTGTTTTGTTGCAGCCACGCGGCCAAATCCCTATACGTTTGCGCGGCGGCCTGCACCCTTTGGGCGAATTTTTCGGAAAATTGGCGGATGTATTCGTCTTTGTTATCCCACACCAGGGTTTCTATGTTTTCGCCTATGTGGATGTAACGGTTGCCGATTTTTTCGCAATACCATTCGGGTTGGGCGAAATCCTGCGGCGTTTGCACGGTGTGCAGCCTGTCGGCCAGCCGCAATAATTGTTCGGCAAACAACAGGCTGTCGGCCTGCGCGACATCGGTAAACTCGAAAAAATCGTAACCGGGTATGCACTCGCGCGACAGGGTGTCGAAAAAATCTTCCCACAGCGAGCAATACACATACGCAGAGTCTTCCTGCCAGCATTTGCCCGCATAGCCGCCTTGGCAGATTTCGATATAGTTTGTGCCGCCCATTTTTTTGACGGCGGCGTAATCCAGTAGCCATGTGGCGGGTTTTTTCATCAAATTTCCTTTTGGTTTTCATGCAGGCTGCTTTTCCCGCCCAACCGCGACAGCAGCCGTTTGGCAGGCAAAAACACGGGAAACGACAGCAAAAACGCCAAAAATCCATGCCCCACGCTCCATGTTTTGAACGATACGGGGATGATTTTGTTGTCGGCGGTAATTCGGTAGCGCGAAGTCAGACAGGCATTGGTATCCAAACTATTATTGGCGGAAACCAGTTCGAAGGTGTCGGGCGGCAGGCGGGTCAGGCGCAGGTATTCGCCTTCGCGGTCGCGCAATACGGTGTCTTCGCGCACCAGGGTTTCGCCGCTTTTCCATTCGCCCAGCCGACGCGGTTCGATTTCGCCCTGCGCGTTGCGGACGGCCACGGCAAACATGGGGCTGATTTCGCCGCCTTGGGCATACTGCCGCGCCGGACGGTGGCGTATGCCCCAGGCAAGCACCAACAAAATCGCCAACCACAGGGCGAAATTCAGGGCAAGGCTGGCGGTTCGGATGATGACGGCGGTGAAGGAGGCGCGGGCGTTCATTTTTGTCCCTTAATGGTCGAAACTCCGCTCCTGTATGGTTTTGCCCTCCCGCCCGTTGCCGTAAAACTTGCGCGGGTTGCCGCACAAGATGCAGGAACAGGGCTTGGGTGTGGTCAGGTGGAATTTGAGGTTGCCCGATGCACGGCGGTCCCAACGGCGTTTTTGTTTCAGGCGTGCGAGATGGTGGCGGCGCAGGCTGGCGGTCATGATGTTCCTTTTTGGGTTGGACGCGGGTCGGGGATGGTGCGCGGCCGCGCCGGGGCGTTAAATCCTGTGCATGGCGTTGAAGAGTTCTTCGTCCTGCATACGGATGTCCAATGCCAGCCTTTTCCCTTCTTCTGCCAGCAGGTCCAGGATTTCCTGCCGCGATTTGGGGCATTGTGCCGAGTCAATCAGGATAATCATGGTGAAGTAGTCGTCCATCAGGGTTTGGCTGATGTTGAGGATGTTCAGGCGGTTTTCGGCCAGAAGTTTGGATACGTCGTAAACGATGCCTATGCGGTCTTTGCCTATGACGGTGATGACGGAACGGGACATGGGTAAATCCTTGTTTGGGTTGGCGGCAGGCGGTCGAAAAGGCCTGCGGTAAAAGTCGGCACTCTATCGTTTCCGCCGTAAAAAGGCAAATCGCGGCCTTGCGGCGGGCGGCCGTTGCCGGTTTGGGTGTCTTCCCTCCCTTTAAAGCGGTATTTTCCGCCTTTGCCGCAGTAAAAATGTCTACAATTTTGCAAAAATATACATTATGCTGAAATTGCCATTAAATTTTATTTTTGGTAAATATACTGGCATTTTATTCCGCAAATCGGGTAAAATGCTGTGCCGCCCTTTTAAATTGTCTACATTTTTTCACTTTATTTTTGCCCAAAAACCGTCTGCTCCGCCGTAAAAAATTTGTCAAATGTAGACAATCGTTCTAGACTTCGCCGCATTGTTTTCCCCCATCCATACTAAGGAGACTGTCATGAGCGATTTGAACGCCCTGTTCCAAACCATCAAGCAACGCGACCCCGGCCAAGCCCCCTTCCATCAGGCGGTGGAAGAGGTGTTTATGAGCCTGCAGCCCTTTTTGGCGAAAAATCCCCAGTACACCAAATACGGCCTGCTGGAGCGTATAGTCGAACCCGAACGCGTGGTCATGTTCCGCGTGTCGTGGGTGGACGACCAAGGCCGCGTGCAGGTGAACCGGGGCTACCGTGTGCAGATGAGTTCGGCCATAGGCCCTTATAAGGGCGGCCTGCGCTTCCATCCGACCGTGGATTTGGGCGTGTTGAAGTTTTTGGCCTTCGAGCAGGTGTTCAAAAATGCCCTGACCACGCTGCCCATGGGCGGCGGCAAGGGCGGCTCGGATTTCGACCCCAAGG
>JAUMUU010000022.1 GCA_030530545.1 Neisseria sp.
GAAACTGTTTTTCAAATCAAGGTTACTCTGGTTTTACGATGGATTCCCGCCTGCGTGGGAAGCAAGCGTAGGTTGGGTCCAGACCCGACAAAACCGCCAGGCTATCCGAAACGTTGGGTTTGCCAACCCAACCTACCCGCAGCGTATCAAAAATAAAGTAATTTAGCTATAGTACACAGGGGCGTTGGCAAGGCCTTAGCCTTGTAATTTTAATTCACTATAGTTGAAACCCCGCCCTTCGGGGCGGTAGAATTTGAGTTTATTTGGGGAGGGTGTAATCAGGGCGACACATAGGGCTGCGCCTTATATGCAGCCCTGTGTATTGAAACATTTACGAGTATCCGCCATGCCTATTGCCGCCGAACAAATCAACCGCCTGCTGCCGCAAACCCAATGCCGCGAGTGCGGCTATGACGGCTGCCTGCCCTATGCGCGCGCCTTGGCGGCGGGCGAAGCGGCGGTCAATTTGTGCGCCCCGGGCGGGGAAACAGTAATGCTGGACATCGCCGGGCTGTTGGGCAAACCGCCGCTTGCGCCTGCCAAAACCCAAGCCAAAGCACTGGCCCGGATAGACGAATCGGCCTGCATAGGCTGCACCGCCTGCATCCGCGCCTGCCCGGTCGATGCGATTATGGGCGCGTCCAAATTCATGCACACGGTGATTGCCGAAGAATGTACCGGCTGCGGCCTGTGCGTCGCCCCTTGTCCTGTAGATTGCATCCACATGCTGCCGAATAGCGCAGACCATTTGCCGCAGTCGCGCGGCCTGTCGGGCGGGGAAACCGCGCCGCGTTTTGCCGCCGCCGCCCACGCCCAGGCGCGTTTCGAACGGCGCGAAAACCGCAAGGCGCGGGAAGAAGCGGAGAAAAAGGCCCGCCGCGCCGAACGGGAAGCCGCCGCATTGTCGGCAAAAGCCGCCGCACGGCAGCCTAACCCCGCCAAACCCGCCTTCAACCCCGCCGACCTGATCGCGCAGGCCATGGCGCGTGCCAACGCCCGGCAAACCCAGCGCAGCGTGCCGTCCAACCGCGAACATTTCAAACAGGCGCAAATCAAGGCGGCTCAGGAAAAGGCTGCCTTCCGCCGCTACCAGCGCGACGCGCAATACGGCAGCGAAACGGAAAAAGCCGCCGCTATAGCATGGCTGCGGCAATATAAGGAGGCGCAAGGGCAGGCCGATAAGGCTTAAAGCGGCAAAAAGCCGTCCGAAAACGGTTGTTCGGACGGCTTTTCGGCCGGGCGCGGCAAAATATGGCGGGTTAAGTTTTAACCGGGCGGGATAAGGCGCGGTCCGGGTCTAAAATCCAACCGCCATAGTTGCTGACGGCTTATTCGTCTTCGTCTTCGTCTTCGAATTTCTCCAAAAACTCGTCGCTCATTTCGTTGAACTGTTCGGTGCTGTCCAAGATTTTTTCGTTGTTTTCGTCCAACTGCTCACCGTCCTCGTCCGTGCCGTGTTTGCCCGAGGCGCGGATGGCAATCAATTTTTTATAGCCGTCCTCCATCAGGCTGCCAAACATATTCAAATGGCGTTTCAAATCGTTCAAAAGCGAGGCATCGCCTTTGTATGCGCCCAGTTTGTCGGCTTGGGCTATGTATTTGGGAATGGAGGCCAGCCATTCCAGGCGGACTTTTTCGGCTTGGGCGTAATCGCGCTTGTCCATGGCATTATTCATGTCGTCCATATGGTACGTCATGAAATTGGCTATGCACATCAGTTCGTTGTTGTATTCCACGGCGTTGTCGTAGCTGCCTTTGGCGTAATACACGCCCTCTTCGGCATTCCAGCCGCTGCGTTTGGAGGAGGCTGTAGTGCCGCCTTCCGTGCCGCCGAACAGTTTTTTGATAAAGTTAAGAATCATTATGCTGCCTTTCGTCTTTGGTGATGGAAATTTTGTCCGTTTGGAGGGCAGGTTATGGCAGTTTGACCCGCCATAATATGCTTTTGAGCTAATCGGACGGTATGCCGGTTGGTAAATCAGAAGCATTCTATACAAAAAATGCCATGCCGCCATTTTGCCCGGCTGCCCATGCCTTGCCGGCCCGTCTTAGGGCTGCCCGTCCCGGCGGGCGAATTTGGCGGCTTCGGCCTCGAAATCGGCCGTGTGGCGCGGGTTGAGGTAAGGTTTGAGCAGGCTCAGGTTGCGTAACACGCCCAAACGTTTGGTGTCTTCGGGCAGTTTGTTTTGGCGGGTGCGGCCGCTTACCGTGCCGTGAAAGTCAAACCAGTATTTGGTGATAATCCACATGTTCAAAGCCAAATCCTGACAGTCGGCTTCGCTTATGGCCAGCAACCCTATGTCCGACAAATGTTTGAGGTAGCGCATCACCATGGGCGATGCCTTGGCGCGGGTAAATTCGTTGTGGCTGCCCAACAGTTTGGTGTTGCGTTCCAGCAGGAAGTTGGTGTCGTTGAACAGGAAGCGGTAGTTCCACATGATGTCGAAAACGCCCCCCAAATGCGCCGTAACGTCGGCCAGCGACCCGGGCGCGTCCGCCTCGCGTATCCAGGCCATCATTTCGCTGCTGTAGCGGTGGTGCAGCTGAAGGATGATGGCATCTTTGTTGCTGAAATGGTAGTAAAGGTTGCCCGGGCTGATTTTCAGTTTTTTGGCTATGTGGTTGGTGGTAACGGTACGCTCGCCCGCTTGGTTGAACAGCTCGAGGGCGGTTTCCAGGATAAGGTTGTAGGTGTTTTGCCGGGGTTGGCGCGCCATGTGCTGCTCCTGTCCGTTTTCAGACGGCCTGCGCCGTCAAACCCAGTTCGGCTCGGCCTCCAGGGATAGGCCGAATTTCTTTTCCACCCTGCTGCGTATGTATTCGGCCAAAGCCTCCACGTCTTGGGCTATGGCGTGCCCCGTATTGACCAACACCAGCGCCTGTTTTTCGTGTACCGCCGCCCCGCCCATGCGGAAGCCTTTCAAGCCGCATTGCTCTATCAGCCAGCCGGCGGCCAGCTTGACGCGGCCGTCCGCCTGCGGGTAACGGGGCATATGCGGGTATTGCGCCGCCAATGCTCGGGCATGGGCCGTGTCAGCCAGCGGGTTTTTAAAAAAACTGCCGGCATTGCCGCAAACGGCGGGGTCGGGCAGCTTGCTGCGGCGTATGCTGCAGACGGCCTGCGCCACATCTTGGGCCGTGGGGGCGCGGCCGCCGCACATATCCGCCAACACCGCCGCCAAATCGCCGTAAGCCGTTTTGGGCGTGAAGCGGCGGGCAAGTTTGAAGACGGCCGAACAAATGACATAACGGCCGCCCTGCCGTTTGAACAGGCTGTCGCGGTAGCCGAAACCGCAATCCTCGCGGGAAAGGTACACAAAATTCCGGCCTGCCAAATCAAAACAGCGCACCCCGTCCAAAACATCTTGGATTTCCACGCCGTACGCGCCTATATTTTGCACCGGGGCCGCGCCCACCGTGCCGGGTATCAGGCTTAAATTTTCCAGCCCGCACAAACCGCGCCTGAGCGTTTCGCACACAAAGTCATGCCAAACCTCGCCTGCGGCGGCCTCTATCCGGACAAAACCGCCGCCGCGCCCGATTTCGTGTATGCCCCGCATGGCGGTTTTAACGACCAGCCCGTCATAATCGCCGCGAAACAGCAGGTTGCTGCCGCCGCCCAGCCACAGGACGCGCCCGCGCGCAAATTCCGGCAGGGCGCACAAGGCGGGCAGTTGGGCCTCATCGCGCAATTGGGCAAAATAAGCCGCCCGGGCGGGCAGGCCGAAGGTATGCAGGGGCTTCAGGTCTATGTCGCGGCGGATTTCCATCAGTCTTCCTTACGGCCGCCGTTTTCTTTTTCCCGGTCGAGTTCCTTCTGCAGGGTGTCGCAGGGGGTTTCGCAGCCGCACACCTTGTCCATGCCCAGGGAAGAAATGCCGCCGCAACTGCCTTTGATGCTGCGTTTGGAAAAAATATAGCCGACAGACATGCCGATTATGACCAGCACGAAGAGGGCGAAGGTAAGCAAAACGGTACTCATGGGTGTTCCTTTGTTGTCCGGGGCGGCAAGGCCCTTGGCGGGAGGCGCGGTGCAGGGGCTGTCGGGATGTTCCAGCAGCCGCTTAAAGGCGGGCGACATTTCGGTACTGTAGCCGCCTGTGGGGTTTTTGACGATTAAAAATACCGCCAAACCGTGTTGTTCGGCCAGCCGCATGGCAGAATCCTCGCCCAGCACGAACAGGCCGGTGGACCAGCCGTCCGCCGTCATCGCGCTGTCGGCCAACACACTGGCCGAGGCCAGGTTGTGGCTGATGGGGGCGCGGGTTGCGGGATTGATGATGTGCGACAGCCTGCGGCCTTGCGCGTCGGTGCGGAAATTGCGGTAGTCGCCCGATGTGGCCAGCGCGCAATGGCTGAGCGGGACTACGGTTTGCGTGCCGCCGCCTTGCAGCAGGTTGGGCTGCTCTATGCCGACCCGCCACGGCTGCCCTTGCGCGTTGTGCCCCAGGGCGCGCAGTTCGCCGCCTATTTCCACCAGGTAGTTGTTGATGCCCATGCCCTCCAGGTGCAGGGCGAGCTTGTCCACGCCGAAACCTTTGGCAATCGACGACAGGTCCAGGTAGGCGTTGGGATGGTTTTTGGCCAGGGTGTTCGTGCGGCCGTTGCGTACCAGGCTGATTTTGTCCGTGCCGACCATTTGCGCGGCTTGTTCGATTTCGGCCGGGGAGGGCGGGGCCGCCTTGCGCCCGTCCGGCCCGAACCCCCACAGGTTCACCAAAGGCCCCACGGTTACATCCAATGCGCCCCCGGTCAGCCGGTTCAGGCGCAGGGCCTCGGCGGTAACGGCGGCAAAGTCGGCCGAAACGGGCAGGGGGCGGCCGGTATCGCGCATTTGGTTGAAACGGCTGATTTCGGAATCCGGCCTGTAGGTGGACATTTGGCGGTTCACTTCTTCCAACAGGCCGTCCAGTTGCCTTTGGATTTCCTGCGGCGGGGGCAGGCCGGGGCGGCCTAGGTATTTGACGGTGTAGGCCGTCCCCATGGTCCGGCCCTGCAGGACGGAGGTATGGGCGGTGCCGCCGGTGCCGGTTTGGCCTTGAGGGGCGCATCCGGCAAGGATTAGGGCGCATAAGGCGGCAAGGGGGGGATTAATCGCAGTCATGGCGCAACCGGTGTGTCTGTGGGGCGGGGCAAAGGATATATTTGTATAACGAATTAAAATTGCAAGGCCAAGGCCTTGGCGCGCCTTGTCCCATTTTTATTTTAATCCGCTATATTTTTGTATGGTAAATTCAAGATGCGGTCTGACCAAGGGTTAAGTTTGAACCGGGACAAGGCGGCAGGCCGCCCCCCGGTTTTTTTCAGACGGCCCGGGTCTGAAAATCCCCGGGCGGGCATCTTTAACGCGGAAAACGGCGTTTTATGGGACAAAATACCGGCCTTATCGGATTGTCGGTTTTGTTTAGGGCAGGTAGTTGGCCGGATTGACCGGTTCGCCGTCCTTACGCAATTCGAAATGCAGTTTGACCCGGTCGGTATCGCTGCTGCCCATACGGGCTATGCTTTGACCGCGTTTGACGATGTCCTGGTCTTTGACCAGAACACTTTGGTTGTGGCCGTAGGCGGTTAGGTAAGTGGAATTATGCTGCACGATAATCATATTGCCGTAGCCGCGCAGGCCGTTGCCCACATAAACGACCCGGCCGTCTGCGGCGGCAACGACGGTCTGGCCCAGCGTGCCGCCTATGTCCCAGCCCTTGTTGCTGTTGCCGAAGGGGGCGATGACAGTACCGTTGGCCGGACGCTGCCAAGTGATGCCGCCCACCGTCCGGGTGTTGCCCGATGCCGCAGGGGGGGCGTTGTCCGCCGGCGGGGCGGTTTTCGTTACGGGTTCGGAAAAGGCGGGCGTGCCGTTTGCTGCCGGAGGGGTGTTTTGGGCGACGGAGGTTGTTACCGGCGGGGTATAGGGTTTGGAGGCCTGGCCTGACGCGCCGACCGGTTTGACGCGCAGCACCTGGCCCACGCCTATGGTGTTGTCTTCGGGCAGGTTGTTCCAGGCGCGGAGGTTGTCTTGGGTGATGTGGTAGCGTTTGGCGATGTTGTAAACGGTATCGCCGCGCACCACGGTATGCGTGGCGGCATTGATGTCCACGGGGGCGTTGGACGGGATATAAGTGCCGGTAGGCGTTGATGAAGTCCGGGCGGCGGGCGGCGGGGTGTAGGCCGACGGGGGCGTATAGGCACTTTGGCCGCCCGTGCCGCCGTTGCCCGCATTGTCGGGGTTGTAGGGTGCCGCGCCGTAGGGGTTGCTGCTGCTGCCGTTTACGCTGCCGTCTGCCGTGGAAATATTGGTATTGGTTGTTCCTTCGACGACGGGGGCGGCCGGCTGCTGCAGCCAGGAACACGCGCCCAGCGTCAAGACGGCGGCCGCCGCAGCGGCGTTCATTGCAGGTTTTTTCAACATGTTTTTTGAACCTTTTGGGTGTTATCACGAAAAGCGGGTGTAATCATAAGCAAAGAGGCCGCCGCCTACAAGCTGTTTTGCCGCAAGGCCGCGCTTTGCACCAGGGGCGGGGGCCGCCTTGGGCCTTTTTGCGGCAGGACAGGCTTAGTCCGCCGCCCCCAGCACGCCGTGCCAATAGCGACCGATTTCGTGCAGCCGGTTGTAGGCGGTCAGGTCGATTTGCAGCGGGGTGATGGTAACGAAGCCCGAGGCGCATTCGGCAAAATCCGTACCCTCTTCGCGGTCGGCGGCCTCGCCCGCCGCGCCTATCCAATAGACTTCCTCGCCCCGGGGGTTACGCATGGGCACTATGCTTTGCTGGTGATGACGGCGGCCCAGCCGCGTGATTTTGCAGCCCTGCAGGTCTTCGGGGGCGACGGCGGGGATATTGACGTTCCACAAAACCGGCTGCGGCGGCGGTTCGGCCGTCAGCCGCGCCAACAGCCGCCAGACGGCTTTTTCGGCGGTCGCCCAGTGGCGGCTGTGGTGGCTGTCCAGGGAAAACGCCACGGCGGGAATGCCCAACAGGTAAGCCTCGGTGGCGGCGGCCACCGTCCCCGAATACAGGGTGTCGTCGCCCATGTTCGCACCGTGGTTGATGCCCGACAAAACCAGGTCGGGTTTGAAATCGGGCAGGGCGTGCAAGGCCAGGTGGATGCAGTCCGTGGGCGTGCCGCTGACATAGTAAAAGCCGTTGTCGGCCTGTTTGAGCTGCAAGGGGCGGTCCAGGGTAAGGGAATTGCTGACGCCGCTGCGGTTGCGTTCCGGCGCGACGACGCGCACGTTGGCAAATTCGCCCGCCACACGCGCCAATACGGCTATGCCCTGGGCCAGATAGCCGTCATCGTTGCAAATCAGGATGTTCATCAAAATTTCCTTAACGGTTGAAACCCCGCCCTTCAGGGCGGTAGGATTCGGGTTTGTTTGGGAGGGGTGTAACCCCTTCCAAATCAGGGCGGCACACAGGGCTGCGCCTTATGTGCGGCCCTGTGTGTTGAAACATCAAATCTTCCTTAGTAATGGTCGGGATTGCGCCCCTGGGGGCGGTTGGAAACCGGTTTAATCATTTGAAATTTCGGTTTCGCAAAAAATCTGTTTTTAACGTATAGTGGATTAAAATCAAAATAAGACGAGACGGCAACGTCCGCCGTGTACGGATAGTACATGAGGACGTTGGCAACGGCTTAGCCTTGCGATTTTAATCCGCTATATATTGTCGGGCAAAAGGCCTTTTTCGCAAACCGCCCGCGCGGCAGGCCCTTTGTCTGCAGGCGGGGGAATGGCGGCATCAGCCCGCCAACAGCCTTTCCGCCGCCGCCCGGCCGCTTTGCACGGCTGCTTCCAAGGTGGCGGGATAACGCGGGTGCAGGTAGTCGCCGGCGGGGTAGATGTTGTGCCGCCACAGCCAGCCGCAGTCGGGCCGGAGGCGGTTTGCGTGCGAGGCAACGGTGGCGCGTTTTTCGGTGATGGCCAGGCCGGAGGCAAGCGGCGGCAGGCCGGGCAGGATGCGGCGCAGGTCGGCATCGGCCAGCCTCACCCATTCTTCGGGCGGCAGGCTGCCGATTTGGTCGGACGCGCTGATGACGGCGGAAACCTCCCCGGGCAGGCCGCCCAAATCCCCGCGCCGGAAAAACCATTGCACCGTCCCCCCCGCCAGGCCGCAGATGACGGCGGGCAATGCGGCGGCCTGGGGATAACGCAGGTAGGCGGTGGTGATGGCGTGGTGTGTTTGGCCGGAAAAGGCCGCCCTGAGGCCGGGCGGGGTTTGGGGCGGCAGCAGGGCGGCGGTATGGTAGGCCGCCGCAGCGGGAATGACGGCATCGAAGCGTTCGCCGCCGCAGTCTATGCCGCCGTCGGGCAGCAGGCGCAATCGGGGAACGCGGCATCCCGTTTTCAGGTTTGCGCCGTGCCGTTTCAGGTAGGCTGCGGCAGGCAGGGCCAGCAGCCTGCCCAGGTCGGTTTTGGGCAGCAGGTAATCGGATGAGTCCCGCCCGCCCCATACGCCGTCTTGCAAAACGGCCTGCAGGGTGTTCAGGCTGGCGGTGTCTGCGGGGGTGTTGAGTGCGCCCAAAACCAGGGGCTGCCAGAAGTTTTGCAACAGGGTGTCAGAACAGCCTTGGGCGGCCAGCCAGCCGCCGACGGCGGTGTCGTCCGCGCAGGTGCGTTTTTGCAGGCGGCGCATTTGGCGCAGTAGGGCGGTTTTGTCGGCCGGGCGCAAACCGTCCGCCCGCAAAACGCCCCATAGGATGTGCAGCGGGGCGGGCAGGGCGCGGGCCGCCTGAAAGCGCAGCCCGTCGGCCAGATGCCACTGCAGGGGCAGGCGCAGGCAGTTGTTGCGCCAATCGCCGCCTACGGTTTCCATCAACTCGCGCACCCCGTGATAGGCGTACAGCAGGATGTGCTGGCCGTTGTCGAGAAAGGAAAAGCCCTCCCCGCCCGCGGCCAGGGTGCGGGCCCGTCCGCCCATGGTTTTGCCGGCTTCGAAAAGGGTGATGCCGGTTTGTCCGGCCTGCACCAGGCGGACGGCCGCCGCCAGGCCGCTCCAACCTGCGCCGATGACGGCGGTTTTTTTTTGTTTCATCGAATCTTTCTTTAAAAATCGCGCGTTTGGTGCTTGGGTACAGATGCCTGCCCCAAAACCGCGTTAAAGGCGGGGTCGCGCGAAGGAGGTTCGCGGCGGGCTTTAGCGCGGTTTGAAGCCCAACAGCCAGGTTTTCAGGGCTATCCTTTTTTTGCGCGGCGCGGGAATGGCGGTTTTGTAGCGCAGGACGTTTTCTGCGCCGTCGCGGCGGATTTCCAGCAGCAGGGCATAATATATCGCCGCCATAATCAATCCGGCCTTTTGTTTTTTTGCGTCGGCGGGGGGCAGCAGGGCGCGCGCTTCGCGGTAAGTCTGCCGCGCGCGCCGGATCTGCCCCTCCATCAGTCGGGCAAAGGCCTCGGTAGGCCTGCGGTTCAGGATGTCGCTTTCGGCTACGCCGTATTGCCGCAATTCGTCCTGCGGCAGGTAAATCCGCCCCATGAGCGCGTCTTCGCCCACGTCGCGTATGATGTTGGTCAGCTGCAGGGCCAGCCCCTGCCTTTCGGCGTATAACAGGGTTTGCGGGTCGGAAAATCCCAATATCCGCGCTATCAGCCGCCCGACCACGCCCGCGACGCGGTGGCAGTAAAGCGAGAGGGCGGCAAAGTCGGGATAGCGGTTGTATTGCACATCCATCAGCATACCTTGGGCGATTTCGTCTAATTCGCCGTGCGGCAGGCCGAAGGCGGGGGCAAGGGGCTGCAGGGCGCGGTTTACGGGGTGTTCGGGTTGTCCTTCCGTATAGGCGGCCGCCAGGTCGCCGCGCCACCACTGCAGGGCGGTTTGCGCCACGGCCGGGTCGGAGCAGCCGTCTACGGCATCGTCCAATTCGCGGCAAAAGGCGTAAAGTACGGTAAGGGCATCTTGCTTTTCCTTGGGCAGGAAGCGGAAGCCGGACAGGAAGTTGGAATGGCTGGAAGCGGTTTTTTCGCGGCAGTAGTCTAGTGGCTGCATGGTTTTGGCTGGTGTGTTGCCGGGCGGCCCCGGGTGCAAGGCCGCGCTGTAACGGCGTATGGGGCGCGGCGGCGGGGGAGGACGGATTGTAAAGGGAAACGGCCGCCGCCTCAAACGGTCCTGTTTTTTACGGCGGTGATGCAAAAACCCCGAACCGGCAGCGGGTTCGGGGGCGGATGGGGCGGCGGGGTTATTTGCCGCAGCTTACGTCTTTGATTTGGCCGTTGTCCACTTTGATGTTGCAGTGGCTGCCGGACGCGCCGGAGACGGATACGCCGCCGGAGGTTTTTTTGATGTGCAGGGGTTCGCTCACGCCGGCGGATACGGCTACTTGGGCGATGTTGTTTACGGTTTTTTGCGGCAGGCCGGAGTTGTCGGATGCGATTTCTATGTCTTTTGCCGCTGCGGGCAGGGCGGCAGACAGGGCTGCGGCCAGGAACAGGATTTTGGTTTTGTCCATTGCGGTTTCCTCATGGGGCGGGTTTGCCCGTATGTTTTTGACAGGTTAATGCAATTGCGGCGGCGGTGCAAGGGTGTTTTGCCGGCTTTTACGGTTGTTGCGCCCGAGCCGCCCTGATGCAAAGCCAATCTGCGGTGTGGTGTTTCGGGGATTGCCGAAACGGCGGCGGTTTTGCAAAAACCGGCGTTTCAGACGGCCTTTTGCCGGTTTTCGGCCGCCATATGCAAAAGTTCGGCCGCGTGCCGGCGCGTGGTATCGGTTAATATTTCCCCGCCCAGCATACGGGCGATTTCCTCTATGCGTGCGGATTCGTCAAGTATGCCTATGCGGCTGACGGTTTGTTCGCCCTCGTGGTTTTTGCTGACCTGCCAATGCTGCTGGCCGCAGGCGGCGACCTGCGGCAGGTGGGTAACGGCCAACACCTGGTGTTTCCCGCCCAGGGCGCGCAGGGCGCGGCCTACGGTTTCGGCCGTGCCGCCGCCTATGCCGGTATCCACTTCGTCAAAAATCAGGGTGGGCACACGGGTGTATTGGCCGGTAACGACCTGCAGGGCGAGGCTGATGCGCGCCAGTTCGCCGCCCGATGCGACCTTGTTCAACGGCCTGAGCGGGCTGCCCTTGTTGGCGGCCACCTGGTATTGGATTTGTTCCAGGCCGCCGGCGGATGGGGCGGACGGCAATAATTCGATATGGAATTCCGCCCCCTTCATCGCCAATTCCCACATATGGGAGGTGGTTTCGGCGGCCAGCCGCCCGGCCGCCTCCCTGCGCCGCAAGGTCAGTTCGGCCGCCTTTTCGCGGTAGGCCTGTTCGCGGCAGGCCGCCTGCCGTTTCAACGCCTCGGTATCGCAGGCTGCCTCCAGGCCGTTTAGGGCGTTTTCTATATCGGCCAGCCTGGCGGGCAGTTCCTGCGGCTCTATGCGGTATTTGCGCGCCATGTTCATCAGTTCGCCCATGCGCTCTTCCTGTGCGGCCAGCTCGGACGGGTCTATGTCGGATTTGGCGGCGGTGTGGCGCATATGGGCCGATATCTCGCCCAACTCGGCTTCCACGCTGGCCAAAAGCTGCAGGCTTTCGGCAAAACCCGGCTCTATGCCGCTCAAAGGCTCAAGCAGCCTCAGGCAGCGGTAGACATAATGCTGCAGGCCCTTGTCCCCGTCTATGATTTCGGCGGCTTCTTCGGCGGCCTCCAGCAATTCGGCGGCATGCGCCAGACTGTCGTGCCTGCTGCTGACCTCTTCCCATTCGCCTTTCCGGGGTTGGAGGCGGCTCAATTCGTTGTACTGCCATTCCAGCCTTTCGCGCTCGATTTGCAGGGTCTCGCTTTGGCTTGCCGCCTGCTGCAGGGCTTTTTCGGCCTGTTGCCAGCCCTGGTGGGCGGCCTTGACTTCGGCGGCCAGCGCGGTGCAGCCGGCAAAGGCATCCAGCAGTTCGCGTTGGGCGGCCTCGTGGTTGAGGGAGTGGTGGGTGTTTTGGCCGTGGATGTCTATCAGGCGGCCGCCTATGCTTTTGAGTTGCGCCAGGGTGGCGGCCTGGCCGTTGATGTAGCTGCGGCTTTTGCCCTTGGTATCTATGATGCGGCGCAGGGACAACTCCTCCGCGTCTTCCGCCAGCAGCCCCTGCGCGCGCAATTCGGTTTTGAGGCCGTCCAGGCCCGAAAGGTCGAACAGGGCCGAAAGGCAGGCTTCCTTCGCCCCGGCGCGGATTTGGCCGTAGTCGGCCTTGTCGCCCAACAGCAGGCCTATGGCATCCAAAGTAATGGACTTGCCCGCGCCGGTTTCGCCGGTCAGCACGGTAAAGCCCGGCTGCAGTTCTATGTTCAGGCTGTCTACAATCACAAAGTCTTTCAGGGAAAGTGCCAGCAGCATGTTTGTTCCTTGTCGTAGGTTCGGAGGGGCGCGCCGTCTGAAACGCGGTCAGATGTCGTGGCGGGAAATGGGGACCAATTGCTCGCCCCAATGCAGCTTTTGGCGCAGGGTGGTGTAATACTGATAGCCGGCCGGATGCAGGATGCGCAGGCTGTGGCAGTAGCGGCGGATACGCAGCAGGTCGCCGCTTTGAATATCGGTGTAGGACTGGCCGTCAAAGTGGACGCGCGCATCGCCGGCCTTGGTGATGAGGATGTCGATTTCGCAGGTATCGGCCACGGTTATGGGGCGGTTGGTCATGGACTGGGGGCAGATGGGCACTAGGGCGAAGGCGCGCAGGCTGGCCTGCAAAATGGGCCCGCCGGCGGCCAGCGCGTAGGCGGTCGAGCCGGTGGGGGTGGAGACGATGAGGCCGTCCGAACGCTGGGTATAGACGAATTCCTGATTAATAAACACCTCGAACTCTATCATCTGCCCCGCCCCCCCGCGCGAAATCACCACATCGTTGAGCGCGAGTTGCGCGGCGGAATCGCAATTTTGCCGAATCAGCACGGCCTCAAGCAAAATGCGCTCTTCGGGGCAGTGCTTGCCGGTCAGCATCAGGGCGAGTTCGGCCAGCATATTTTCGCGCGGCACCTGGGTCAAAAAGCCCAAATGCCCCTGGTTCACACCGATAAGCGGCACGCGGAAGGGCGCAGCGCGGCGGGCGGCCGACAAAAAAGTACCGTCCCCGCCCAACACGACGAGCAGGCTGCACAGGCGGCCGATCCGGTCGCCGTCCGCAAGGTTGCAGGGGGGCAGTCCCGGGATTAATGCCGCGCTGCCGCTGTCCAAAAAGACTTCCAGACCCTGTTCCAGCAAAAAGCAGACAAGCTCGTGCAGGCAGGGGGCGATTTCCGGGGTGTCGGGGCGGGTAACGATGCCTATGCGCTGAAATTCGGTATTCATGGCCGTTGGAGTATTGCGGGGAGGGGCGGCGATTATGGCATGATTGGCGGCTGCCCGAAAGAGAGGCCGGCCTACGGGGACGCAGTTGCGGGCGGGATGCCGTTTTGGCACAATGCCGCAGTCGTTTTCCCAGTTATAGTGAGAATACTTATGATTATTGTTTATTTACTGCTGATTATTTTCGCCTGTACCGTGGTTTGGCTGGTCAAAACCTACAACCGCCTGCAAAACAGCATGCAGGACATACGCGAAATGTTTTCCAACCTGCAGGCGGGCCTGAAAAAACGCCAGCAGTTGAGCGGCCAGATTATAGAAATCGCATCGGGCTATGTGGCGCACGAACAATTGATGCAGCTCAACATCGCCAAAGGCTATGCGGGTATGCAGCAGATGCAGATGCTGGCGCAGTCCTTCCCGCAGCTGAAGGCCGATGCCACCTATCAAAAACTGATGGGGCAGTTGGAAAACCTGGAAAACGACATTTTGGCGCGGCGCGAACGCTACAACAACCGCGTAAACGCCTACAACAGCTTCCGCAACGCCTTCCCCGTGGTGCTGGTGGCGCAAAAACTGTCCTTTGACATTATCCAGTATTTTGATGCCGACGACGAAAAATTCGATTTGCAGGCGCAACGCTTCGACCGCGACGACACCAGCGGCCTGCAGCAGATTTTGGACGGCGGGCGCAAGGCCGTGGGCGATGCCGCCGCCCAGGCGGTCAGGCAGATTAACCAGGGCGTGGCGCAGCTGAAGGACAAGGTGGAGGGCAAAACAACCGTGTTGGAAGACCAAGACACGCCCAAAACCCAGCGTTTGGACGATGAAGGCGGATTAGGGGGCGCGCCGGCGCGGGATGAGGACGGGGGAAGCCAAAACCCGCCCCGCGCCTAAGGCGGGCGGGCATCAAAAGAAACCATTGCGGCAGGAGGGTTTGCGGCAGTGGTTTTTTTGCGTTTGGCGCACCGGTTTAAGGCGGCAGCCGGTAATGGCCGGTAACGGTATAGCGGCGGAGGATGTCTTCCTCCCGCGTGCCCCGCCCTATGTTGTGCAGGATGAGGGGCGTGCCGTCTGCCGCGCGGCGGTCGGAAACTATGCCTATGTGGGTTTGCCCCCGCCCCAAATCCCAAGTCAGGATGTCGCCCGCAAGATAGCGGCCGTCCGCAACGCCGTAGCCTTTGCGCCGGAAATAGGCGGCGATATTCGGGACGCGGCGGTGGTCTATATTGGGGTCGGGGCGGGCCAGCCCCCATTTTTTCGGATAGGCGGAAAAGTTTTCCGCCATATCCTCGTGTATCAGCCTTTGCAAGTCCACCCCCTGCCGTCTCAGGGCGCGGATGAGGACATCGGTGCATACGCCTTTGTTTACGGGCACGTCGCCCATGGGGTAGGGCAGGCGGGAATAGGCGGGGTCGTAGGAGGTGGTGCGGCCGATTTGCTGGCGCGCGTCCCACACCAGCCGGTAGGGCGAAACGGCGGCGGCCTCGCCCGCAAGCGCGGCGGCGGCCAGCCAGCAGGCTGCGGCGGCCGTCCTCATTGCGTCAATACGTCCACGCCTTTGGGCGGGGTAAATTTGAAACTGCCGCGCTGCAGCCCGGCCCGGGTGTCCACATTGCCGAATTTGATGCTGGTGTGGTTGCCGAAGCCGTCTTTCAGCTCCATGGCCGCCAGGGTTTCACCCTTAAAGCCTATGCGGATGAATTGGTAGCCGGCGTTGTTTTTTTTCGGCGTGGCCAAAACGTAGTCTATGCCGCCGGACGAGCCGTCTTCTTTCAGGGCATAACTGCCGTCCAGCGCGTTTTTGTCGGAAAGGATGGAGGCGGGGCTGTCGCCTATGGATTGGGTTTGGTCGGATTTGGTTACTTGTTTCAAATCCACATCGTAAAGCCAGATGTGGCTGCCGTCGCCGACTATGGTTTGCAGGTAGGGTTTTTTGTATTCCCAGCGGAACAGGCCGGGGCGCAGGATTTGGAATGTGCCGCTTGAGTTTTGGGTTTTCTTTTTGCTTTTGACGGTTTGGCTGAACGTGCCGCTCAGGCCGTCCGTGCCTTCGTTGAATTTTTTCAGCGCGTCTATCGCGCCGGCCTGTGCGGCGGCCGCGCCCAAGGCCAACAGGGCGGCAAGGAGGATTTTGCGTGTCATGGTGTCTGTTCCTGATGGAGGATAACGGCGGGCAGTATACGGGCTGGATGGGGAAGGGCAAGTGCCAGAACGGCGCATTAAGTTATGTAATGTCGGTAATTCGTTGATTGATAGTTGGTTATTTGTTTTTCGGGTTGGCCGCTTTGACAAATTTTTTATCAAAATTTCCTTATCGGTTTTCAGGGCGGTATGGCGGATTGAAATAAAAAGGGGGCGGGTTTCCGCCCTTTAATCCCGCCAAGGGCAGGGGCAGTCGGTAAAAAACGGTAAAGGAAAGGCGGTATTTATGATGCGGCCTTTACCCGTTTTGCGATTGTTTGACCAAAAAGCATAATATAATGCCGCGCGCCGTACCGGCTTGCAAATCAGGGCGACACACAGGGATGCGCCTTATGTGCGGCACCGTGTGTTGAAACCCACAATTATTCCACAAACCAAGAGAGGTTTTGATTTATGTACAAACCGAGTATTGTATGGGCGGCCGCCGTTTTTGCGGCGGCATCGGTCCAGGCGGCGGAAAACCATCCGGCGCAGCAGCAGGTGCAGGAAAATATAGACTCCGTGTTGCGGGTGGTCAAAAACGCCTCTTTGAGCGAGGAACAGAAAATCCGCCAGGTGGAGCAGTATGCCGATAAATATTTGGATTACGAACGTCTTTCGGCCATGGCGGTCGGCCAGCCCTGGCGGCAGTTTACCCCGCAGCAGAAGCAGGAATTCATCCATGCCTTCAAGGATATGGTGATTGCCATGTATGCCCGTTCCGCCCTGATGGGCGCGCAACAGGCCGAAGTGAAGGTGTTGCCCAAACTCGTCAAGCAAAGCGGCGGCAAGGTCGATGTTTATACCGAAGTGCAAACGTCATCCGGCAAAAAATTCGAAGTGGCCTACCAGCTCTATCCCAAGGCATCGGTTTACCGCCTGTACAATATCAATGTGGACGGTATCAGCCTGGTTACGGTTTACCGCAACCAGTTTGGCGAGCTGATTGCCCAAAAGGGCGTGGACGGTATGATTGAAACCGTGAAAAACAAGGGCCTGAAAAAAGCCGAATAAGCCTTTCAGACGGCCGCGCGCGCGTTTGCGCCCCCGGCCTCCGATTCACCCGCAGTCATCATAAAAAGGAAAGTGCAATGTCCCAAGTAACCCTGCAGGGCAACCCTGTAACCATAGGCGGCACGCTGCCCGCCGCCGGACAAACCGCCCCCGCGTTCAGCCTGACCGCTGGCGATTTGTCGGAAAAGGGCCTGGCCGATTTTGCCGGCAAACGCAAAGTGCTCAACATTTTCCCCAGCGTGGACACCGGCGTGTGCGCCCAATCCGTGCGTACCTTCAACGAACGCGCCTCATCGCTGCAAAACGCCGTGGTGCTGTGCATTTCGGCCGACCTGCCCTTTGCCCAGGCGCGTTTTTGCGGCGCGGAGGGTTTGGACAACGTGGTTTCGCTGTCCACTTTCCGCAGCGGCTTTGCCCGGGATTACGGCGTGGCCATAGAAAGCGGCCCTTTGCGCGGCCTGACCGCCCGCGCGGTGGTGGTTTTGGACGCGGACGACAAGGTTTTGCATGTGGAGCTGGTGGGCGAAATCGCCCGCGAACCCGATTATGATGCGGCCTTGGCGGTTTTGAATTAGAGAGAATCCCGGTTTGGCCTTGAACGGCTTGACCCTACCCGGACGGATGCCCCTGCGGCATCCGTTTTTTTTTCCGACCCGCGCCCGGAATAACTTCCCTGCCCGGCCGTCATAGCCGCTAATAATAAAAAAACGTGAAATTTCATTATTTTGATGTAAAGAAAAATTTGCACAAATTTAAAATTCGGTGCATAATTTTCAAGAATAGTTATTATTCTTTGTGAAATCACTGAAATTTGTATTCATGAATTTATGATATGACAAAGCGGGCGTTGCAAATCAGAACGCAAAAAAACCATGCCCCGTCTGTTTTGTCCGGCAACGGTAAGGAAAATTGATGAAACATGCACAGATAACGCCGCTGGTTTTGATGGTGGGCGCATTGTATGGCGGCACGGTTTATGCGGCCGATGCCGAATCGGCAGGGAAAAACGACAAGGTGGAACAGTCGGAGGCGATAAGGCAGGTAACGGTAAAAGGCCGCCGCAACGCGCCCGCTGCGGTGGAAAGGGTGAACCTGAGCCGCATCCGGCAGGAAATGATACGCGACAACAAAGATTTGGTGCGTTATTCCACCGATGTCGGCCTGAGCGACAGCGGCCGCCACCAGAAAGGCTTTGCCATGCGCGGGGTGGAGGGAAACCGCGTAGGGGTCAGCATAGACGGGGTGAGCCTGCCCGATTCGGAAGAAAATTCGCTCTATGCCCGCTACGGCAATTTCAACAGTTCGCGCCTGTCCATAGACCCGGAGTTGGTGCGTAATATCGATATTGTAAAAGGGGCGGATTCCTTCAATACCGGCAGCGGGGCCTTGGGCGGCGTGGTGAATTACCAAACGCTGCAGGGGCGGGATTTGCTGTCGGACGACAGGCAGTTTGGCGTGTATGTGAAGAATGGTTACAGCAGCCGCAACCGCGAATGGACGAATACGGTCGGTTTCGGCGTGGACAAGGGCGGTGTGGACGCGGCCTTGCTGTATTCGCAACGGCGCGGCCACGAAACGGAAAGCGCGGGCAACCGGGGCTATGCGGTGGAAGGCGCGGGCAGCGGGGAGAATATACGCGGTTCGGCGCGCGGCATTCCCGACCCGGCCAAACATAAATACCACAGTTTTTTGGCCAAAATCGGTTATCAGATTAACGAAAACCACCGTATAGGCGCATCGCTCAACGGCCAGCAGGGGAATAATTATACGGTTGAAGAGTCTTACAATCTGACTGCTTCTTCCTGGCGCGAGGCGGATGATTTGAACAAGCGGCGCAATGCCAATCTGTTTTACGAATGGACACCCGATTCGTCTTGGCTGTCGTTGTTGAAGGCGGATTTTGATTATCAGAAAACCAAGGTGGCCTCGATTAACAACAAAGGCTCGTTCCCTATGGATTATTCCACATGGACGCGCAATTACAATCAGAAGGATTTGGACGAAATATACAACCGCAGCATGGATACGCGCTTCAAACGCTTTACGCTTAGGCTGGACAGCCAGCCTTTGAAGTTGGGCGGGACGCACAGGCTGTCGTTTAAGGCCTTCGCCAGCCAAAGGGATTTTGAAAATTTAAACCGCGACGATTATTTTTTCAGCGGCCGCATCGTCCGTACCACCAGCACGATTCAGCATCCGGTGAAAACGACCAATTACGGTTTTTCGCTGGCGGACCAAATCCAATGGAACGATGTGTTTTCCAGCCGCGCGGGCATACGCTACGACCATACCAAGATGACGCCGCAGGAGTTGAATGCCGACTGCCATGCCTGCGACAGAACGCCGCCCGCACCCAATACTTATACGGGCTGGAGCGGGTTTGCCGGTTTGGGTGTGCAGTTTCATCCGGCTTGGCGGGTAGGCTATGACTTTACTTCCGGCTACCGCGTGCCCAATGCGTCGGAAGTGTATTTCACTTACAACCACGGTTCGGGCACTTGGCTGCCCAATCCCAACCTGAAAGCCGAGCGCAGCACCACGCATACGCTGTCTTTGCAGGGGCGCGGCGAAAAAGGCACGCTGGATGCCAATCTGTATCAAAGCAATTACCGCAATTTCCTGTCGGAAGAGCAGAACCTGACTGTCAGCGGCGAACCCGGCTGCACCATGATGATGTTTTACTACGGTATGTGCAGCGCCCCCTACACCGAAAAACTGGATTGGCAGATGCAGAATATAGACAAGGCCAGGATACGCGGTATAGAGCTGACGGGGCGTTTGAATGTGGACAAGGTTGTGCCTTTCGTCCCCCAAGGCTGGAAGCTGTTCGGCTCGCTGGGTTACGCGAAAAGCAGGCTGTCGGGCGACAACAGCCTGT
>JAUMUU010000155.1 GCA_030530545.1 Neisseria sp.
GCGCGACCGACCCCGACAGGGGCGACAGCCACAGCTACAGCGTATCTGACGACAGGTTTGAAGTAGTCGGCGGCAAACTGAAACTGAAAGACGGCGTGAGCGTGGATTACGCCGCCGAACGCAGCATCAGCCTGAACATCACCGCCACCGATGGCGGCAATCTGTCGGTATCCAAAACCCTAATGCTTAACGTACAGGACGACCCCGCCTATCCCGCCGCTGCAGCAGCCAAGGAAGCAGGGCTGAATTTGGATATGGCGCGCAAATTCTATTCGCCTGATGCGATTAAGGCCTTTATAGACCAAATCGCGGCTTCCGGCGGCACTTTCCTGCATATGCATTTTGCCGATGATGAAAATTACGCGCTGGAAAGCAGCGTTTTGGGGCAGACTACCGCCAACGCCACATTGAACAGCGAAGGGATGTATATCAATAACAATACGGGCAAACCCTTTATCAGCGCGGCGCAGTTATCCGATATTGCCTCTTATGCCAAAGGCAAGGGAGTTGAACTGATTCCCGAAATGGAAATGCCCGCCCATATTCAGGCTGTCTTTAACTTATTGAATATTTCGCGCGGCAGTGCCTATGTGGAAAGCATTCGGGTAGATTATGACGATGCGCAGGGCAATCCCGTGGCGCAACTCGATACCGCCAAACCGGCGGCACTGAATTTCGCCAAAGAAATGATAGACGAAATCAGTGGTATGTTCGGCAATGCCAGCCGCCATTTCCACATAGGCGGAGACGAATTTACCGGCGCTATCAGCCAAAATAACGGCTATATCGCCTTTGTGAACGCGCTGGCCGGGCATTTGGCGGGCAAAGGCTTGAAGACGCGGATTTGGAATGACGGGGTACTGAAAACTTCCCTGGGCGCGGACGGTTTGGACAACAGCATAGAAATCACCTATTGGAGCAGGGACGGCGAGGGGACGGATTATGCCGCCGAAAACCGCGAACACCGCGCCGGTATGGATGAATTGCTGGATGCCGGTTATACCGTGCTTAATTACAGCGGCAATTACCTCTACTACAACCCCGAAGGCCACAAGGAAGCTTCTTCTGCCGATATGGGCGATGTGCTGATGCGCAACCTGCTTAAAGATTGGCAGCTGGGCCTGTGGGAAAACGATGATGTTTCGGGTGTGAACAGCGTTGGCGACAGCGACCGCCTGTTGGGTGCGGCTTTGAGTATTTGGGGCAGCGATGCGCAGGCCTTGGACGATATGAGCATAGTCAAATTCGCCGCCGGCAGTTTGGATGCCGCCATCCGCCTGACCAATGCCCAAGGCGACAATAGCGGGGAGGCCTTGGCCAAATTGCGCGCCTTGTCCGATAATGATTACGCCAAATTGTCCAACGATACTTATCTGGATTTGGAACGCGCCTTGGCCTTGAATAAAACCGAATTGGATGTCGGTGCTTTGGGCAAGCAGAGTATTCATCTGCTTAATCAGGATGTTCTGGATAAGTATGACAATGCCGAAATTTTTATCCGTGGCGACAGCAGCGATGAAATCCATTTGGACAGCCAATGGCAAAGCAGCGGCGAAACCCGTGTTCTGGCCAACCCCAATTATGCGGGAGACCAGGTCAGCTATCAGGCTTACAGCAACGGCAATGACAAATTATGGATAGACAGTGATATCAGTGTCATTATGATATAGCGGCATCGGGTTGAAACCCTTGGGGCGGGATGCGGAAACGTATCCCGCCCTTTGTCTGTCCGGACGGCGGTTGTCGGGGAAATGCCGCTATTATTCACAATTTTACGGTTTTAGGCCTGTGTGTTTTGAATCATGGCGGGCGTGTTGCGGTGTGCAAGGGTTGGTTTTTCAATCAGTTGGCGGTGTTTTTGGGGGCTATAGCCAAATTACTTTATTTTCGATACACAACTTACCGTGTTTCAGCCTTCCCGCGCAGGCAGGAATCTATTATCGACCCGTTTTATTTCCACGGCACATCACCCGCCTTATACAGCCGCGAAGAAATCCAAAGCAAAGCGGAAGGATTGGTAACATTGTTGCGGAAATTGGACAAACAGGGCTAGACGGCCTTTTCCGCATCAAAAATCATGTGGACATCCGGTTCCTTATATTCAAATTTCCGCCATCTCACACTTCCTGATTCCCGCATCCGTTTCCTTCTCCCGCCAGCCCGTGCAGCAGCAGGCCCAATACGTCCTGCGGCAGCTTTTGCGGCGAAGCGGCATAAAGTGCGGCCAGTTGCGGGTGGTGCATCAATATGTCGGCCTGGCGGATGAACAGGTCTATAAGCTCCACCGGCAAATCGGGGTCTATCAGGCGGCGGCTTTGCAGGGTGTGGAAGAACCGGCGCATAAAGGCGTATTTTTCTTCGTTCAATTCCTTGAAAAACCGTTCCAATTCCAAATCGGTGTTTTCTTCGATGTCGCGCAAAAAGGCGGCGGAATAGAGTTCTTCAAACGATTGTTTTTGTAGGGCGAATATGGCTTCGGCGGCTTCGCGCAGGCTGCAACGCCCTTCCAGCAGGCTTTCGAACTCGGCGCGGACGCGGTCTTTCTGCGCGGTAACGATTTCGTGCAAGAGCGCGTTTTTGCCGCTGTAATATTTGTAGAAGGTAACGCGGCTGACGGCGGCTTCGGCGCAGATTCTGCCCACGGATACGGCGGCAAAGCCGTGTTCGCGGAACAAGGTTCGGGCGGCGGCGATGATGGTTTGTTGTTTGGCGGTGGTCATTTGTCTGTTTTTGTGAAATTTCAAAAGCCGTATCAGCCGAAATATCTGTCCAGATGCGCCAGATAGTCCGCCGCGCTTTGCGCCACCAGCTTTTCGGCGGCTTGGTCGTAGCCCGCGTTGCTGTCTATGGTGTGGAAGGCAAACGGCGGCTGCCAGGCGGCATTGCAGTAGCGGGCGGTCAGTTCGAACGGGCGCAATACGTCGTCCAATCCGTAGCCGACCGCGCCGTCGGGGCGGTAGTCTTGGGCGGGCGCGCCCAGCGATACGGCGATGCCGGTTTTGCGTCCGGCAAAGGCCTTGCCCGCCGAGCCGTATGCCCAGCCGTAGGTCAGCACGTCGTCAAACCACTGCTTCAAGAGCGGCGGGCAGTTGAACCAGTAAACGGGAAATTGGAACACGATGCCGCCGTGCGCTTCTACCAAAGCCTGTTCGCGGGCAATATCGATTTTGCCGCCGGGATAGGCGGTGTAAAGCTGATGGACGGTAAAGCGGTCGGAATGCCCCGCCAATCCGTCCAGCCAGCGTTTATTGACGACCGACTGCGCGATATGCGGATGGGCGGCGATGATTAGGGTTTTCATACACGTCTCCTGATAAAGGGTTAATCGGGCTGCTGCTGCCGTCCATATGATTGTACCGCTTTTCGCAAACCGCGTTTGCAGGCGGTACGGCTTTACATACAGATAATTGATAACCGCTTGCCTTGCATTAATCTGTTTCTTATAATTTACAAAAATAGTAATTTTAATGTAAATATGTAAACTATAAAAGGATAGAGAAATGCCGACCTTGCGCCCCCTGCCCCTGTTGATTGCCGCCGTTTTTGCGTCTGCCGACCAGGCAGCCGACCTGGCCGCCGAAACCGAGGAAGGCCGGTTGGAAGAAGTCGTCGTAACCGGCGAACGCGCCAACCGCAGCAGCTTTGAAACCGCCACGTCCAACC
>JAUMUU010000156.1 GCA_030530545.1 Neisseria sp.
GCCAAACGGCGCGGCGAAGCGTAGGCGGTAAATTCGGATTCGCCGTCAATGAGTTGCGCCTTTTCCAAGCCATAGGCAACGGAAGCGGCGAAGTGGCTGCCCAAACTATTCAAAGCCTTGGGCGGAAGTTCTTCGGTTAAAAGTTCGATTAATAAAGATTGGGTGGTCATGTAAGACTTTCTGTTTGTCTGCTGGACTGCGCCGCAAAAGGGCGGGTACTACTTCTTAATCAAAGGGAAACCCAGTTTCTCGCGGCCTTCGACATATTTCTGCGCCACAATGCGGCTCAACGCGCGGATACGCCCTATATAAGTAGCCCGTTCCGTAACCGAAATCGCGCCACGCGCGTCCAAAAGATTAAAAGCATGCCCGGCCTTCAACACCAACTCATAGGCGGGCAGGGCGAGACTGACACCTTCAACGGCCAACAGCCGTTTGGCCTGCGCCTCATAATCATTAAACAGGCGCAACAGCCAGACCGCATCACTATATTCAAAATTATAGGCAGACTGCTCCACCTCGTTTTGATGATAAACATCGCCGTAAGTTACCGTATTGCCGTCCGGCGTTGTTGCCCAAACCAAATCATAGACATTTTCCACACCTTGCAGATACATCGCCAGCCGCTCGATGCCGTAAGTGATTTCGCCGAGAACGGGCGAGCAGTCTATGCCCCCCACCTGTTGGAAATAAGTGAACTGGGTAACCTCCATACCGTTGAGCCAAACCTCCCAGCCCAGGCCCCACGCGCCCAAAGTAGGATTTTCCCAATCATCTTCCACAAAACGGATATCGTGAACCTTGGGGTCTATGCCCAACTCGCGCAAAGAATCCAGATACAAATCCTGAATATCGGCGGGTGCGGGTTTGAGCGCGACCTGAAACTGATAATAATGCTGCAGGCGGTTGGGATTATCGCCGTAACGGCCGTCCTTGGGGCGGCGGCTGGGCTGGACATAGGCGGCAAACCAAGGCTCGGGCCCCAGCGCGCGCAGACAAGTGGCCGGATGCGAAGTACCCGCCCCGACCTCCATATCCAAGGGTTGGATGACGGTACAGCCCTTGTCTGCCCAGAAAGTTTGCAGTTTGAAAATAATTTGTTGGAAGGTAAGCATATTTGCGCGGTGGTTTGGTATGAAAGCGGGTATTTTACTGTTTCGGCCGATTTTTGGATAGGGAAAGGCCGCCCGAACAGCCATTATGCCGCCGATTCGAACGGCCCGGATTTCCCCTATTTCGCGTTCTGCCTGTACCACTCGATAAACTCCGGCGGTTTGACAAAGCCCAACAAAGCCTCACTGCGGCTGCCGTCCGACCTGACCGCGAACACCCCCGGCGGCCCGAACAAACCATATTCCTTCAACAAAGCCCTGTGTTCCGGCGTATTGGCGGTAACATCGATTTGAAAAAACCTGTCCATGGGGACGGCGGCCAAAACCTCGGGCTGATTCAAAGTATAAGCCTCCATCTCCTTGCAAGATACACACCAATCGGCATAAAAATCAACAATCACCGGCGTATCCGGGTCGGCCTGCCAAGCCTTCTGCATCTGCTCCTTCAACTGCGCCACATCGGCAAACTTCTTATGCCCCCCCACGGCGGCGGGCGGGTGCAGCGTCAAAAAACCGTGCAGGGACGTGGCCTCGCCGCGCACACTCTGCAGCCCGAACCACGCGCCCGAAACCAGCAACACGGCGGCCAAAACGGCGGATACCGCCTTCACGCCCCCCTTTTGCCGCCCAAGCGCGGACAACAGCAACAGGGCGGGCAGCACCAGCAGCAGAGTATAAAGCGCGGCGGCAGCGGCATAAGGGATGAAGGGCCTGGCCAGATAAACCGCCACCGCCAGCAAAATAAAGCCGAAGGCATATTTTACCCCGTTCATCCAACCGCCCGCCTTGGGCAGCACATGGCCGCCGAACGTACCGATGACCATCAGCGGCACACCCGTCCCCAAAGCCAGCGCATACAAAGCCATACCGCCCAACAGCGCGTCGCCCGTCTTGCCTATATAGCCCAGCGCGGCGGCCAGCGGCGGCGCGACACAGGGGCCCACGATTAAGGCCGACAACATCCCCATGCCGAACACACCCGCGATTTTGCCGCCCGACAACTTATTGCTTTGATTTTGGAAATAACTCTGCAGCGCATTGGGCAGCTGGATATTGAACAGGCCGAACATGGACAGGGCCAGCACCACCATCAGCGCGGCCGCCGACAACACCACGGCGGGCTGCTGCAGCCACACCGTCAAAAGCGCGCCCGTCATCCCCGCCACCACCCCGACCAGCGTATAAGTCAAAGCCAGGCCCTGCATATAAACCAAAGTCAGCATAAAGGCGCGCCCCTTGCCCGCATTTTTATCGCCGACCACGATACTGGACACTATGGGGATGAGCGGATACATACAGGCGGTGAAACTCAAAGCCAGCCCCGCAACAAAAAACGCCAACAGATTGGCGTTCAAAGTATCCCAAGACAACTTGAACCGGCTGCTGTCGGCGGGTTTCTTGACGGCGGGGGGCGACTGATTGTCCGCCTCCTGTATGGTAGCCGCCTTGGGCGCGGTGAAGCGGTCCGAGGCACTGTCTGCCGGCCGAATCCGGTACATACCGTTGCCCTTGATGTCGAAAGACGTTTCCGACGGCGGGTAACACACCCCGACCTCGGCGCAGCCCTGATAAGCCACGGTCAGCGTGTAACTGCCGTCCGGCTGCTTCGTATAGGGTAGGGTAACGGCGGCACTGCGGTGATACACCGTCTGCTTGCCGAAAAACTCGTCTTCCTTCTGCTCGCCGGGCGAAAACTCAGCCTTGCCCAACAAACCTTCAGGGTCGGTGGCGGCCTCTATTTTGGACTGGTAGAGATAATAACCGTCCGCAATATCGAAACTCAGGGCCGCGCCGTCCTTGGAAACCTCCACGCGCGGCACAAAGGCCTGTTCGGGCGGCAGCAGTTGCGATGCGTCTATTTCAGCCCCTAATGCGCGGCACAGGCTGAACATGGCGGTAAAGAAAAAAATCAGCTTTTTCATCAAAAACACCTTAATAATTGAAACCCCTCCCTTAAGGGGCGGCAGGGCAAGGCCTGTTTCGGCGGGGCTGTCCGGACGGGTTTGCACATTATTCGGACAAACGCGGATTATACCGCATGGCCCAACGCCCCAAAACCATTACAAGGGATTAACACCATCAGGAAGGGCGGACAGGAATCCACCGTAAGCATAGATAGGGGTATGTAACGCCGTATCGGCTGTAACGCGCGGCATTATGCCCCAAGCGGCGGCAGGGCGGTCGTGCAAAAATCGCATTGCCTGGTGCGATTGGCATACCGCACGGCCGCAGCATTGCCAACGCCCTTATGTATAGTGAATTAACAAAAATCAGTACGGCGTTGCCCAGTCTTGCCGTACTATCCGTACACAGCGGGCGTTACCGCCTTGTCTCATTTTTATTTTAATCTACTATACCTCACCAACCTTGTAGGTCGAGGCATTTATGCCCGACAATTTCCCATGATTAGAAGCGGTAGCGGCTCAAAAAGTGCGCTGTTGAAAAAACGGCAAGGAAAACTTAGGGGATAATGGTACAT
>JAUMUU010000157.1 GCA_030530545.1 Neisseria sp.
ACTACCGCACCCAGCCCGACCGCCACAGCTACGGCGCACTGCGGACAGTGAACGCCGCGTTCACTTACCGCTTTGAATAAGCCCCGCACTCCCGCCCCAAAGGTCATTAAGGAAATAAGGAAATTTTGATGAAAAACATCCAAATCAAACTCTTGGCTGCCCTAACCGCCCTATACGCCGCCGCCGCGCCCGCCGCCGAAACCGCCCAAGGCAGGGGAAAAGTCTTAGAAGGCGCGAATTACACGGTTATCCGCGAAACCCTGCCCAAAGGCAGCGAAATCCCGCGCCACAACCATCCCGGCCACACCCTCATCATCACCCTGACCAAAGGCCGCGCCGCCTTCGCCTTTGACGGCGGCGGCAAACAGGAACTCAAACAGGGGGGCATTTTGAGGGTGGACGGCAAAGAAAACATTGCCATCAATGTGTTGGACGACAGCGAATTTGTGATTATCTTGGTGAAAAACGGCCGCAAATAACAGGCCGGAAGTCATACAGGCCGCATGGGCCAATTGCAACATAATATGTTTCAACACACAGGGCTGCACATAAGGCGCAGCCCTATAAACGGTCATCCCTAGGGCGGGGAGGCAGCGGCGGCCGCGCCCAGGTTGGCCAATGCGTCCGCCCTTTCGTTGTCCGTATGCCCCGCATGGCCTTTCACCCACCGCCAGACTATGTCGTGTCCTGCGGCCAGCCTGTCGAGTTCGCGCCATAAGTCCTCGTTTTTCACCGGCTGTTTGGCGGCGGTTCTCCAGCCGTTTTTCTTCCAACCGCTTATCCAGCTTTCCATGCCGTTTTTCACATATTGCGAATCGGTGTGGATTTCTATGCGGCTTGGGCGTTTCAACGCCCTAAGGCCCTCTATCACGGCGGTCAGCTCCATGCGGTTGTTGGTGGTTTGGGCCTCGCCGCCGAAGAGTTCTTTTTCGTGCCGCCCGTAGCGCAACAGTACGCCCCAGCCGCCCGTGCCGGGATTGCCCTTGCACGCGCCGTCCGTATACAAATATACGGTTTTGTCTGTATTTTCTTGCATGGTATTAGGATATTTCCGTCTATTCGATAACGGGTTCTACCGTATAGCCCTGCCGCCGCAGTTGCATAATCAGTCCGCCCTCGTCGGGCAGGTGGGCAATGCCGACCGCAATCAGGTTGCGGCGTTTGGGCAGTTCGTTCAGGATTTTGGGCAGCCAGGCGCGGTTGCGCGGCAGCAATACGCTTTGTTCCAGCCAGTTTTGCCAAAAGGCTATGCTTTCGGGCGGCAAACCCTTGCCGTATGCGCCGCTGTCGGCGGACAGGCGCATCAGTTCCTGCAGGCGGCCTGTTTGATACAGTGTGTATTGCCGTTCGGTTTGGGCGGCGGTTTGTTCGGGATGGCGGTTGTTGGCGGCTATCAGTTCGGCTATGCGCGCTTCGGGCAGGATTTCGTAGGGGCGGGTGATGTCGTTATAAGATTCCAAACCGTAGGCGGGTATGCGGTATTGTTCGGCGGCACGGGCAAGCAGTCGGTCCACGCCCGAAGCCGTCTGAAACCCCCGGGGTTTGATTGAAGACTGCAGCATCAGCGCGCCCCAAGCCGTCATCTCGTCCAAACGGGCGGCCGATGCGGCGGTGGGCGGATAGGCGGCGGCACGTTTTTTCAAGGCCGCCACATTTTCCACCCCTATGACGGCCGATAATTTGCGCCCGCCGTTTTGAAAGGCGCGGGCGCGCATGGCGGCCACATCGCGGCCGTATGCGGCATCGGGTTTGGATGGCATGGCCACTTCGGTTATCAGCCTGTCGCTTTGCAGCAGGATGCGGCGGATACCGTCGGGCAGCGTATCGCCTTCCCGCCCGACATGGTGCGTGCCCAAAAGGTAGGAATCGGGCTGTCCGGCCTTGCTGATTTTCCACAGGCGGCTTGCCATTTGCGGCGTGTGCCAGTCGAAAGCCGCCGCCATCGCGGGTAAAAGCGCGAGCAGGAATATGGCGATACGGCGGGCAAGGTTTTTACCCATCATTCCTGTTCCGGCAAAAGTTTGTTGGGATTCATAATATTGTGCGGGTCGAAAGCGGCCTTCACCGCCCGCATCAGGGCGATTTCGGCAGGATTGCGCACACGCGGCAGCCAGTGGTTTTTCACCCGGCCTATGCCGTGTTCGGCGGCAATCGTGCCGTCGCAGGCCAGCACGTTTTCATAAACAACCGCATTGACCGCGTTTTCATAGGCATAAACGCCGTTGTCGGCGGCTTGCGGCAAAAAGGTGTTGTAGTGCAGGCTGCCGTCGCCCAAATGGCCGAATACCACTATGTCTATGCCCGCAAAGGCCGCCCGCAAGGCGTTTCCGCAGTTGCCGACAAATTCGGCCACCCGCGCAATCGGCATGGCAATGTCGTGTTTGATGCTTGCGCCCAGGCGGCGTTGGGCGGCGGAAATGTTTTCGCGCAAGGTCCACATATCGCGCCGCCCGCTTTCCGCCTGCGCCAAAACGCTGTTGTCCAAGCCGTGTTCCATCAAGGTTTCGGCCAGCAGGTCGGCCAAACCGCCGCCGGGAAGCGAGTCGGTCAGTTCGAGCAGGATATGCCAGGCCGCATCGGTCGGCGGGGTAATGCCGCTGTATTCGGACGACAGTTCCAATGCAAGGCGGCTGATGAGTTCGAAGCTGCACAGGCGTTCGGCAAAGCGTTCCCGCATCAGGGTCAGCAGTTCCACCGCCTGTGCTATGTCGTTCACGCCCACCCAGGCCGTTTCGCGGCTTTTCGGCAGGGCAAACAGTTTCAGTGTGGCGGCGGTGATGATGCCCAGCGTGCCTTCGCTGCCGACAAACAGTTGCCGCAGGTCGTAACCCGTGGTGTTTTTGTGCAGCGGATGCAGGTGGGAAACCAGTTCGCCCTTGGGTAGCACCACTTCCAAACCCATCACCAAATCGCGCATAGGGCCGTAACGCAATACGTTCAGCCCGCCGGCGTTGCAGGCGATGTTGCCGCCGATTTGGCACGAGCCTTCGCTGGCCAGGCTGAGCGGGAACAGCCGCCCCGCATTTTCCGCCGCCCGTTGCACGTCATGCAGCACGCAGCCCGCTTCGACGGTAATCGCGTTGTCGGCCGTACTGATGTTGCGGATGCGGTTCAGACGGCTCAGATTCAGCAAAACGCCGCCATTCGGCACGGCCGCGCCGCACAATCCGGTATTGCCGCCCTGCGGGGTAAGGGGGATGCGGTGTTCGGAACAAAACCGCATGATGGTTTGCACAGCCGCCACGCTTTGCGGCTGCAACACCAAATCGGCCGTTCCGGTATAGCGGCGGCGTTGGTCGGTCAGCAGTCCGGCGGGGTCGGATACCACTTCCTGCGGCAGAAGCAGGGCGGCGAGTTGTCGGTAAATGGCGGACATAATTAGGAAATTGAGAACATCGGATGTTTCAACACACAGAGCCGCACATAAGCCGCAGCCCTGTGTGCCGCCCTGATTTGGAAGGGATTGCACCCCTCTCAAACAAGCCCAAATTCTACCGCCCTGAAGGGCGGGGTTTCAACCGTTAAGGAAATTTTGATAAGGGCGTTGGCAAGGCCTTAGCCTTGCAATTTTAATTCACTA
>JAUMUU010000023.1 GCA_030530545.1 Neisseria sp.
GCAAAGACCCGTCCAAAGTGGACCGTTCCGCCGCCTACGCCTGCCGTTATGTCGCCAAGAACATCGTGGCCGCCGGTTTGGCGACCCAATGCCAGATTCAGGTTTCCTACGCCATAGGCGTTGCCGAACCGACTTCTATTTCCATAGACACCTTCGGCACGGGCAAAATCAGCGAAGACAAACTGATTGCCCTGGTTCGCGAACATTTCGACCTGCGTCCCAAAGGCATAGTCCAAATGCTGGACCTCTTGCGCCCGATTTACGGCAAATCCGCCGCCTACGGCCATTTCGGCCGCGAAGAGCCGGAATTTACCTGGGAGCGCACCGACAAGGCGGCGGCCTTGAAAGCGGCTGCAGGCTTGTAGGCTGTTCCAATACAGTTTGAACCGGGGCGGCAAAGCAAAGCCGCCACGCCATAAAATTCATCCCCCGGGGCGGGGCATGGCATTGCGGCCTGTCCCGCCATACACAAACCCACCACACGGAAGCCATTATGGAACTTGTCTTTATCCGCCACGGCCAAAGCGAATGGAATGCCAAAAACCTGTTTACCGGCTGGCGCGATGTCAAACTGAGCGAAAAAGGCATAGCCGAAGCGCAGGCGGCAGGCCGCAAACTGAAAGAAAAAGGCTATTTGTTCGACCTGGCCTTTACCTCGGTGCTGACCCGCGCCATCAAAACCTGCAACATAGTCTTGGAAGAATCCGACCAACTCTTCGTCCCGCAAATCAAAAGCTGGCGGCTGAACGAACGCCATTACGGCCGGTTGCAGGGTTTGGACAAAAAACAGACTGCCGAGCAATACGGCGAAGAACAAGTGCGTATCTGGCGGCGCAGCTACGACACCCTGCCGCCGCTGCTGGACCCCGAGGACGAATTTTCCGCCCGCAACGACCGCCGTTACGCCCACCTGCCCTCGGACGCGATACCCGACGGCGAAAACCTCAAAGTTACCCTGGAACGCGTGCTGCCGTTTTGGGAAGACCAAATCGCCCCCGCCATATTGAACGGCAAACGGGTATTGGTGGCGGCGCACGGCAACAGCCTGCGCGCGCTGGCCAAACATCTGGAAGGCATTTCCGATGAAGACATCATGGGCTTGGAAATCCCCACCGGCCAGCCTTTGGTATATAAACTGGACGAATACCTGAACGTATTGGGCAAATTCTACCTTTGACTTCAAAAAACCGCGCCTTTTCGCAAACTATAGTGGATAAGGCGCGGAAATTTCTTTACGTTCGACAGAACGCATCACCCACGGCCTCCCAAAACACCCCCTTGACCAAGCCCGTATCTTTATCGAAAACAATTTTGTATTGGCACTGCTGCATCTGGCCGCGAAAAGGATAACGGTAGAGGTAATTCCATTCGACCACGAAAGAATTGCCCGTATGCCAGGCCTCCCCCAGCAAATCCCTGACCTGCGCCATGGCCGTGCCTTCGCGGATTTGGTTGATTTTTGCCCAATCGGGGGTTTGGCCTAAGGAGGGGTCGTCCACCTTGCGCCACTGCAGCGGGTAATTCACGCGGTATTGCGGGCGGCTTTGGACAACCTCGAAACGGCGGCTTCCCCCTTCCGTTCCCGCGCCATGGGCGGCAGCGGGCAGCAGGGGCAGGAACAAAAGGATAAGGAATAGGGGCATCATGGTGTTTTTCCTGATTAGGGTTGTTGTTCCAGCCAGTTGTCGCGGGTTTGTTTGGCGCGGGCAAGGTAGCGGTAGAGGCCGTCCGCGTCTTTGTCGCGCAACATTTCGGCCAGGCGTGCCAGTTGCGCCTGCTGGCCGGCTATGAGTTCCAGCAGGCTGCCGCCGTTGGCCAGGGAGATATCCGTCCAAACCGCCGGGTGGCTGGAGGCGATACGGGTGAAATCGCGAAAACCGCTGGCGGCAAAATCCAGGTAGGCCGCCCCGTCGGGGTGTTCCGCGATTTGATTGACATAGGCAAAGGCCAATAAATGGGGCAGGTGGGAGACGGCGGCAAATACGGCATCGTGTTCGGCCGCGTCCATCAGGCGGACATCCGCCCCCACCGCCTGCCACAGCCCCTTCACCAATGCCAAAGCCTTTGCATCCTGCCCGCCGTGAGGGCAGATGACCAGCCTGCGCCCCTCGTACAGGCCGAATTGCGCCGCCATCGCGCCGCTGCGGTCCGAACCCGCTATAGGGTGTGCCGCCACACAGCGCGGCAGATGCTGCGGCAGGCACAGGGCAAAGGCATCTAGTGCCGACTGTTTGGTGCTGCCCACGTCGCTGATGACGGCCCGGGGAGGCAGAAAGGGCGCGGCCGCGCGGCACACGGCCGGCAAGGTGGCGACCGGCGTGGCAATCAACACCAGGTCCGCCCCGCCTATGCCCTCGGCGGATATGGTTTCGTGCGCGCTGTCTATGACCTTGCGCTCCAAGGCGCGGGCAAGGTTTTCCGCGTCCGAATCCATGCCGGCCACATGGCGCACCAAACCCCGTTTTTTCAGGTCGAGTACGAAGGACCCGCCTATCAGCCCCACCCCGATTAGGGCGATGCGGTCCAGGGGGGCGTTCATGTCCGGCCGTGCCAGGCGGCCAAAAACTCGCGCCAGTGCGCCGCATCGGGCTGTGCCTGCAGATAGGTTTTCAGACGGCGGATTTCCTGTTCGTATTCGTCTGCATCCAATGCGCCGCTCATCAGGCGGAAGCGCAAATACATCAAATAAGTATTGGCGGCATCGGTTTCGCAGTAATCGCGGATTTCCTTCAGGCGGCCGGCCCGGTAAGCCTCCCACACCATTCCGCCGTCCATGCCCAGCTTGCCGGGAAAGCCGCACAACTTGGCCATATCGTCCAAGGGTACGGCGGCGCGGGGCTGGTACAGGGAAAGCAGGTCCATCAAATCGCAATGGCGGCTGTGATAGCGGCTGATATAATTGTTCCACTTGAAATCGCGGCTGTCGCCGAAGTCGCCCTCGCCCGTATCCCAATAGCGGGCGGCCTCTATACCGTGAATCAGGGCGCGGTAGTGCAGCACGGGCAGATCGAACCCGCCCCCGTTCCAACTGACCAATTGCGGGGTATGGGTTTCCACCAACTCGAAAAACTTGGCGATAACCGTCTCTTCGCCGTCTTCCAAGCCCCCTATAGTGCCGACATGGATTTTATCCTGCCCCCAGCGCATACAGCAGGATATGGCGGCCACCCGCTGCAGGTGGAGCTGCATGAAGTCGCTGCCCGTTTTCGCGCGGCGCTTCTGTTGGGCGAAGGCCGCCACATCGGCATCGGAAACATCCTGGGGCAGGCCGTGGAGCAGGCGGATGCCGCTGATGTCGGGGATGGTTTCGATATCGAAAGCCAATATCGGCGTCATGATGGTTTCCTCTTGCAAAAAATGAGCCAATTGTGCAATAAGCCGCGACTTTTGTCATGCGGATTGCTTGGTAAGAAAGGTTTTTTTTCGGCATAATGGCCGCAATTTCGGCACAAAGGCGGATTAACCCGATTTTCCATGCCGCCGAAGGGGCGGCCGCATCCCGGCCGTCCGAAAACAGCCTTTGGGACGACCTTCCAAAACACGCCGCCTTTGCGGCCGAACCGACAAACAACAAGGAAACCTTAATGAAAAAAAACCTGACCGCCGCCCTTGCCGCCGCCGCCCTGTCTTTACTTTGCGCCTGCGGCCAAAACCAAATCAGCGGGGGCGGCACCGCGCAGGCCGCATCGCCCGCGCCCTCGGGCGGGGTGGAAAAAGACATCCGCACCAAACTGGAAAAAACCTATGCCGAACAAGAACTGAAGGTACAGGCCGTCTATCCCACGCCGGTGAGCGGCCTGTATGAAGTCGTATTGTCCGGCAAACAGGTGATATATACCGATGCCAAGGCCGACTACATGATAGTGGGCGACCTAATCGACATCAACAACCGCAAAAGCCTGACGGACGAACGCAGCGCCGATTTGAGCAAAGTCGATTTCGACAGCCTGCCGCTGGACATGGCGATTAAAGAAGTTCGCGGCAACGGCAAACGCGTCATCGTGGTTTTCTCCGACCCCGACTGCCCGTTCTGCAAACGCCTGGAACACGAATTTGCCAAAATGACCGACATCACCATCTACAACTTCATGATGCCGCTGGCCTCCCTGCACCCCGATGCCGCGCGCAAGGCCGAACAAATCTGGTGTCAGCCCGACCGTACCGCCGCCTGGACAACCTGGATGCGCGAAGGGAAAATGCCGCCGCCTGCCGCCGCCTGCGACAACCCCGTGGCCGAAACCACTTCCCTGGGCGAGCAGATGGGTTTCCAAGGCACGCCCGCGCTGGTGTTCCCCAACGGCAAAACCCAATCCGGCTTCTCACCCCTGCCCCAGTTGGAACAGCTTATCAACGACAATCAGAAAAAACAGTAAAAACAAACATTTTAGGGGCGGCCGGTATTTCCGGCAGCCCCTAAACCTTATTCCCGCGATATGGTGGATTAAAGTCGCAATGATACAAGGCGGCGAGCCGCAGACAGTACGGCAAGGCGCGGCCGGTTTTGTCAGGCAGGGATAGGGGATATCCGCCCGGCATGGCGGCGGCTTTCCCGCCATGCAGGCCGAATGTGAACCGCCGCTAAAACGTATAACCTGTTTCCAATTCGTCGTCGCCGGCCAAATCCACCAAAAGGGCGTACAGCGGCGCGAGTTCGACATAACGGCGCGAAGTGCGGCGCAGGTAGTTTAAAAAGCGCGGGATTTCGGGGCGGTATTTGTCTTTGCCGTCGCGGTGGTAGAGGCGGGCGAAGATGCCGGCCACCTTCAAATGCCGCTGCACGCCCATCCATTCGAACCAGCGGTAAAACTCGTCAAACGCGGCAGGCACGGGCAATCCTGCCGCCCGCGCCTTTTCCCAATAGCGGATGACCAAATCCAAGACAAATTCTTCTTCCCATCCGATAAAGGCATCGCGCAGCAGCGACACCAGGTCGTAAGAAATCGGGCCGTATAAGGCATCTTGAAAATCCAACACGCCCGGCCGGCCGGCCGACAGCATCAGGTTGCGGACTATGTAGTCGCGGTGGACGTATACCTGCGGCTGTGCCAGAAGCGGCGGCAGCAATATGTCGGCAACCTGCTGCCAGAGTTGTTTTTGTTTGAAGTTGAAGGGTTTGCCCAATTCTTGGGCGGCAAACCAGTCGGGGAACAGGTTGATTTCGCGCAGCATGGTTTCGCGGTCGTAGGGCGGCAGCACGCCGGGACGGCTTGCCTTTTGCAAAATAATCAGTTCGTCTATCGCTTCCAGCAACAGGGCCTTGTGCGCCGCTATGCCGCCGTCGTGCCGCATGGCGGTGAGATAAGTGGTGTCGCCCAAATCGCCCAGCGCGGCAAAGCCCAGCGTTTCGTCGGCGTGGTACACCTGCGGCACGTTCAGCATGGAAAACAGCTTCTGTACCTTCAAATAGGGTTCTATGCTCATTTTGTCGGGCGGCGCGTCCATGCAGACGACGGTTTGGCCGTCTGAAAAAGTCGCGCGGAAATAACGGCGGAAGTCGGCATCGGCGGCGGCGAAGGCCAGTGTGAAAGCCCGTTCGGGATAGAGGCTGTGCAGCCAGTTTTGCAGTTCGGATTGTCGTTGCATGGCGGTTTTGCGGGGAAACGGTTAAAATGGCTGCCATTTTAACGGGCAAAAACGGTTTAAGGTGATACTTTTGGCACGTTTATTTTTAGTCAAACCGCTGGTTGTCGCGGCCGGTATGGCGGCCGTTGCGGGCGCGGCGGCGGAAACGTCCCCGCTGGGCAAAACCTGCCCGGCCTGTGCGGACGGGAAAGTCCTGGATGCCGAAACCGAACCTGCCGTGCAAACCAGCGGCCAACCCGCCCTGCCGGCCGATTACACGCGGGTAACGGCCGATACCGTGGCGGGGCAGACGCGGGTGGGCGTGGAGGCGCGCGGCGGCGTGATAGTCGAGCGCAACGGCCAAACCCTGAATGCCGACCGCGTGCAATACAACCAACAGGCAGACACCGTCCGTGCCGAGGGCAATGTGGTTTTGGATGACGGCGGTTCGCAGGTCCGCAGCGAAAGTATGGAATACGACTTGGGCAAAAGCAGCGGGACGGCCAAAACCGTGAGGCTGGAGGCGGAAAAGGAAGGCCGCCGCCTGCAGGCGGCCGGGAAAGAAGCCCAAATGAAAAGCAAAAGCCGCTATAGTTTGAAGGATGTCCGCTTCAACACCTGTCAAAGAGGCGATGCCTCCTGGTATATTCGGGCCGACAGCGTGGAGGCCGATTACGATAAGGGCGTGGGTGTGGCGAAAAAGGCCAAACTGGTGTTGGGCGGCGTGCCCGTGCTATATACCCCGTGGGCTGATTTCCCGCTCAACGGCAACCGCAAAAGCGGGCTGCTCGTTCCGACTTTGAAAGTCGGTTCGGACGGCACGGAAATCGAAGTACCTTATTATTTCAACCTTGCGCCAAACTACGATGCCACTTTTTCGCCCCGCCTCATTTCTTCGCGCGGCCTGCAGTTGGGCGGCGAATTCCGTTATCTGCAGGCCAAATACGGCGGCGAAATCAACGGCCGCTGGATGCCCAACGACCAACGCAGCCGCCACAACAACCGTTATCAGTTCCAATGGCGGCACCAGCAGCAGTTTGGCGCGGGCTTTAGGGCGGGGGTCGATTTCAATCAGGTTTCCGACGATGATTATTACCGCGATTTTTACAACCGCGAGGATATTGCCCGCAATGTCAATCTCAACCGCGAAGTGTGGCTGGAGAACAAAACCGACGTACTCGGCGCATTTTTGGTCAGCAGGCTGATAGTCAAGAAATATCAGACGCTGGCCAATGCCGACGGCCATAAGGACGAACCCTACGCCATCCTGCCCCGCCTGAGCGGCAGCTGGCAGAAAAACCTGGGCAACGCCCAAATCAATATAGACGGGCAATATACCCGTTTCGAACATGACGAAAAACAATCGGGCAGCCGCACGGTGTTTTACCCCAGCGTCAGTTATCATTTCCACAACCGCTGGGGCTATATCCGCCCCAAGGCCGGGCTGCACTATACTTATTACAGCCTGGACGCTTTCCGCAACCGCTCCGGCCGCAATGCGGGGCGCGGCATCCCCATTGCCAATGTCGATGCGGGCATGACTTTCGAAAGGCAGACTTCGCTGTTCGGCCGCGACCTGGTACAGACGCTGGAACCGCGTTTGTTTTATAACTATATCCCCACGCGCTCGCAAAACGACCTGCCCAATTTCGACACTTCGCCCAACAGTTTCAATTATCAGCAGTTGTTCCGCGAAAACCTGTATTCGGGTAATGACCGCATCAATGCGGCCAACAGCCTGACCACCGCCGTGCAGACCCGTTATCTGGACCGCGAAAGCGGCGAGGAAAGGGCGCGTGCGGGCATAGGGCAGAAGTTTTATTTCAAGGACGATAAGATTTTAATGGACGGCAGCGTGGAAAAAGGCACGCGCACGCGTTCGGACTGGGTGGCCTTTGCCGAGGGCGGCATCAGCGACAGCCTGAGCGGGCAGGCGGCGGTGCATTTCAATGAAAACAGCTCGCGTTTCGATAATGTTTCCGCCGGCCTGCTGTACCGCCCCGAAGAGGGCAAGGCTTTAAGCGCGCGCTATACCTACGGCCGGGACGAGCCGATTTACCTGCAAAGCAACGGCGAGTATTTCCGCGACAAACTCAGCCAGGTGGACGTGGCCGCCCAATGGCCGCTGCGGCGCAACCTGTACGGGGTGGCGCGCTTTAATTATGCCACCAATGTGAAAAAGCCTTTGGAGATGCTGGCCGGGCTGGAGTATAAAAGCGAATGCGGCTGCTGGAGTGCCAGCGCGGTCGGCCAGCGGTATGTCAGCGGCTGGGATACCGGGCGCAATAATGCCAATTATAAAAACGCCTTTTTCTTTACCCTGCAGTTGAAGGATTTGAGCAATATAGGTAAAAACACGGATATTTTGAACAACGCCATCCCCGGTTATACGAAAACCAACGAGGTCGTCAAACCCTGATTGCCGCAGTTGCGGAAAATCCACCTTCTTCCGCAAACCCCCGCCCCCTGCCTATGTTTATCCCGAATGCACGTTCAACCCTTGTCCCGCCGCCCGGACCGGCGGGGTTAGACCATTAAGGAATGTTATTGATGAAGACCTTGATTTCCGCCCTTGTGCTGGCCCTTGTTTTTCAATCCGCCCCCGCCGCCGACATTAAAAATGTAGACGGTATAGCCGCCGTGGTCGGCGACGGTGTGATTACCATGCGCCAGTTCAATAGTGCGCTGGCGGCCGCCCAACGCAGCATCCCTGCGGCAAAAAGGCCGGCCGAGGCCGAGTTGCGCCGTTATGTGCTGTCGCAGTTGGTCAATCAGTCGCTGATTGTCCAGGCCGGCCGGCGGCGCGGTTTGTCGGCCACCGAGGCCGAGGTCGATGCGGCTTTGGCGCATGCCGCCGCCGAAAGGCGGACCACGGTGGAAAAACTTTATGCCGAAGCCGCCCGCGACGGTTTGGACAAGGCAGCGCTCAGGCGCGAAACCGCCGACGGCCTGGTGGCGGAAAAGGTGAGGCAGCAGGCCATCCTGCCCCATGCCCGCGTCAGTGAGGCCGAGGTCGATGCGGCTTTGGCGCGCGCCAAGCAGCAGGGTATCGCCCTGCCCGAGGGCGAGCCGGTGCGCCAATACCGCGCCCAGCATATTTTGATTAAGGCGGAAAAGGAAGCCGCACAGGTGTCCGCCGAGGCCGTCATCCGAAAAATCCGCACGCAGGCGGCGGCAGGCAAGGATTTCGGCCAGTTGGCGCGGGAATATTCCCAAGACGGCAGTGCGGCGCAGGGCGGCGATTTGGGTTGGTTCGGCGAGGGGGTGATGGTGCCGGAATTTGAAAGCGCGGTTCAGAAGTTGAAAAAAGGCCAAATCAGCCAGCCGGTCAAAACCCAGTTTGGCTGGCATTTGATCAAGCTCACCGATGTGCGCGATACGGGCAGCAAGGAGGAACGCCGCCGCAATGCGGTCCGCCAGTATATCATCCAGCAGAAAACCGAACAGGCGACCACGCAGTTGTTGGAACAGCTGCATGAAGGTGCTTATATAGACATCCGTTTGAAATAAGCGGCCAAAACGCGGCCAAGGCCGGTGCAAACGGCCCCATTGGAGATACGCCATGCAATTCATAGACCTTGCCGCCCAACAGGCGAGGATTAAAGGCCAAATCGACGCAAACATACAAAAAGTCCTTTCGCACGGCCAATATATCCTGGGGCCGGAAGTGGCCGAACTGGAAGAAAAACTGGCGGCCTACTGCGGCGCGAAACACTGCGTCAGCGTCGCCAACGGCACGGATGCGCTGCAAATCGCCCTGATGGCCTTGGGCGTGGGCGCGGGCGACGAAGTCATCACCCCCGGATTCACCTACATCGCCACCGCCGAAACCGTCGCCCTGCTCGGGGCGAAACCGGTTTATGTCGATATAGGCGAACCAACCTACAACCTCGACCCCGCCAAACTCGAAGCCGCCATCACCCCGCGCACCAAAGCCGTTGTGCCCGTGTCGCTCTACGGCCAATGCGCCGATTTCGATGAGATTAACGCCGTTGCCGAGCGCCACGGGCTGCCCGTCGTCGAAGACGCGGCGCAGAGTTTCGGCGCATCGTACAAAGGCCGCAAATCAGGCAGCCTGACCACCGTTGCCTGCACCAGCTTTTTCCCCAGCAAACCCTTGGGCTGCTACGGCGACGGCGGCGCGGTTTTTACCGACAATGATGATTTGGCCGCCGTCATCCGCCAAATCGCGCGCCACGGCCAAGACCGCCGCTACCACCATATCCGCGTCGGCGTAAACAGCCGCCTGGACACGCTGCAGGCCGCCATCCTGCTGCCCAAGCTGGCGATTTTGGAAGAAGAAATCGGCCTGCGCCAAGAAGCCGCCGCCGAATACGCGCGGGAACTGGCCAAAGCCGGTATCGCCGCGCCGTTTGTCGAAAGCCACAATATCAGCGCGTATGCCCAATACACCGTGCGCGTGAAAAACCGCGATGCCGTTCAGACGGCCTTGAAAGCGGCAGGCATTCCGACCGCCGTCCATTATCCGATTCCGCTCAACAAGCAGCCCGCCGTCGCATCCGATGCCGTGCTGCCCGTGGGCGATTTGGTGGCCGAAGAAGTGTTGAGCCTGCCGATGCACCCGTATCTGACGGCACAACAAATACGGCAGGTGGTCGGCGCGCTGGCGCGGGCGGCGGGATAGGGCGGCCGCCTCGCATCATCCCTATTCCAACCAACGTCCAACCCCAAGCTGCGCCACATCAAGGGATATTTAATGAAACGACTGTTTTGCGCCGCCTTACCGCTGCTGCCGGCCTGCATCCTTCATGCGGCCGCGCCCGCCCCGTTCGTGCCGCCCGAAATCGGCCGCCAGGCCGACGAATCGATATTGGCCGCACCCGACAGCGCGTATACGTTCCGAACCCTGGAACTGCCATCCGCCGACGGGCTGCGGCATTACCGCGTGTTTGTCGGCATCCCCCGGGCGAAACCGCCCCAAGGCGGCTTTTCCGTGTGGTATGCCCTGGACGGCAATGCCCTGTTGGAATACCTGACCCCCGAAAACCTGCGCCGTCTGGCCGAAGACGACCCGCCCGTACTGGTGCTGGTCGGATATGCCACCGGCCTCCGCTTCGACACCGCCGCCCGCGCCTACGACTACACGCCGCCCGACAAGCAGGGCAGGATTCTGCCAGATACCCTACATCCCGCCCGCAGCAACGGCGGCGCGCCCGGCTTCCTTGCCCTGCTGACGGGCGAAATACGGCGGCAGGCGGAACAAGGCGTGCCTATAAATGACAAACGGCGCACCCTGTGGGGGCATTCCTACGGCGGCGTGTTCGTACTGTACGCCTTGTCGGCAAATCCCGCCTCCTTCGACCGCTACATAGCCGCCGACCCTTCCCTGTGGCTGCATAAGGGGCTGATTTTGCAATATACCGAAAATATACCGCCCCAAGCCTGGGGCAAAACGCTGCTGATACAGAAAAGCGGCCGCCGCGACGAAAAACAGCCCGCCAATCCGCAACAGGCCGCCCAATTGGCCGAGCGGGAAAAAACCGTGGCCTCCGTGCCGCCCCATGCGGCCGAACGGCTGGCGGGGCAGTTGCGCCGGCGGGGCTTGAAGGTGCAATACCGCTTTTTTGCCGACCTTACCCACGGGCAGCTGCTGGCCGCCTCCTTCGGACAACTGCTGGCACGCGGTGCAACCCCGTGTGCCAAGGCGCAAGGCTGCGCGTCAGACACGCCCCCCAAGGGCGCGATTTCAACCGTTAAGGAATAATTGATGAACCCGTCCGACCCCGAACGCCCTCGCCTGGTGCAGGTGAGGGAAGCCGTAACCCTGAGCCCCCATTTGCGCCGCATCGTATTTCACAGCCCCGAATTGGCCGATTATCCGCCCGGGCCGGCCGGTGCGGCCTTCAAACTGCTGCTGCCGCCCCCGGGGCTGTCCGTGCCGCAACTGCCCCTGTCGGCGGGGAGGGGCGGGGTGAGGTGGGCGGACGAATCGGCCAAGCCCCTGTCGCGCACCTACACCGTGCGCGCCTTCGATTCGGCATCGTGTACGCTGACGGTGGATTTTGTGCTGCACGGCACGGACGGCCCCGCTTCCGCCTTTGCCGAAAAGGCAGAACCCGGACAGACGGCAGGCATCACCGCGCCCCGGCGCGGCCGTATGCTGCAGCAAGCGGCGCATTACCTGTTTGTCGGCGATTTGACCGCCCTGCCGGCCATTGCCGCCATGACGGAGTCCCTGCCCGCCTATGCGCGGGGCAGGGTGCTGCTGTTGCTGCCCGACGAGGCCGATATTCCGGCGGATTTGGTTTTGCCCGATGGTATGATGATGCAATACTTTGTCGGCGGGGAAGGGCAATATGGCGCGGTGGCCGACGCGGTGGCGGCCTTTCCCCCGGCAGGAGGCGATGCTTATGTGTGGTTTGCCGCCGAGGCCGGATTGGTCGCACGCCTGCGCCCGATTGCGCGCGGGGACTGGGGTCTGCCGCCCGCCCGCTGTTATGCCGTGCCTTATTGGCGCAGGGGCGAGGCCGAGGAGGTTTATCACAACAAAAGGCATGAGTTTGTCGATGGCGGGGATTGAGGCCTCCCGCCTGCCCCGCCGCACGGGAGGTTGTTTGAAAAAATTTGAAATATTTGTCAAAAACCGCCCGATTGTGTGAAAATAAAAGAGAATTGTTCTCTGTATTTGGATAATTAAAACAGACGGGCGGGTTAGGGTGCGGTTTCAGGGGTGTTCCCGGCCGCATGGCCCGCCGTATGTGTTTCCCCATCCTGCCCGCCCGCAAGGCGGGTTTTAACCGAAAAGGAATTTTTTTGATGAATATCCGTTCCCCGCTCCTTATCCTGTGCTGCACCGCCGCTTTGGCCGCCTGCGGCGGGCAGGATGGCCCTGCCGCCGGGCAGGCTTCCGCCGCCGCCGATGTGCCGGCCGGCTCGCTGAAAATCCAAACCGCGCGCGGCGAGGCCGTCGTGCCGCAAAACCCCGAACGGGTGGCGGTTTATGATTTGGGCGCGATAGACACGCTCAATAAGTTGGGCGTGAAAATCGGCGCGTCCGTGGATTCGCAAAACCTACCTTATCTGGATGCCGCGCTCAAAGACACGGTGAAGGCGGGAACGCTGTTCGAACCCAATTATGAAGCCCTCAACGCCTATAATCCGCAACTCATCATCATAGGCAGCCGCATGGCCAAGGACAAGGTGTTGGGCGAATTGGAAAAACTCGCCCCCACCATAGAAATGACGGCCAAAACCGACAATATGAAGGAAAGCGCGAAAGAGCGCATAGACGCTTATGGTAAGATTTTCAACAAGCAGGCCGAGGCGGATGCCTTGAAGGCGGAAATCGACAAGTCCTTTGCCGAGGCCAAAGCCGCCGCACAGGGCAAGGGCAAGGGGCTGGTGGTGTTGGTGAATGCGGGCAAACTCTCGGCCTTTGGCGCGGATTCGCGTTTGGGCGGCTGGATACACCGCGATATAGGCGTGCCTGTGGCGGATGACGGGATTAAGGAAGGTTCGCACGGCCAGCCGGTTTCGTTTGAGTATATCAAGGAGAAAAACCCCGACTGGCTGTTTGTGCTGGACCGGGGCGCGGCCATAGGCGAAGAGGGGCAGGCGGCGGCCAAAGTGCTGGATAACCCCTTAGTGGCGCAAAGCACGGCTTGGAAAAAAGGGCAGGTGGTTTACCTGCCGCCGGAAACCTATCTGGCCGCAGGCGGCGCGCAAGAATTGCTCAATGCCAGCACTATGTTGAAGGATGCTTTTTCCAAGGCGAAATAAGCCGGTTCGGCCTTAGTCTTTTTAGGAAAAATGGTGCGTTCAGACGGCTGCCCGGCCGTCTGAACGCCTGTTTGTGTTTGTATAGTGTATTAAAATTGCAAGGCTAAGTCTTTGCCAACGCCCTTATGTACCATCCGTACACATCGTTGCCGCCTTGTCTCATTTTTATTTTAATCCACTAATATGATACGGAAAAAAACATGGCTGTTTGCCGCCGCCTGCCTGTTGCCGGCCGGCTGCAGCCTGCTTGCGGAAATCGTGATGCTGCCCGTTACCCTGCCCGCTTCGGCATTTGTCGCACTTATCGGCAGCGATGCCAGGAAGCGCGAGGCCGAAACGGTTTGCCGGGCCGGTTACGACTGGCACCAGAGCGGCTTTGAGGCGGGCGAACGCGGCCGGGGCGGGGTGTTTGAAGAATACGGCTACGACAAATTGTGCGATGGCCGCCCCGCCAAACCCGACCGCGCCAAATGGGAGCATGGTTATCATTTGGGGCTTGCAAAATACTGCTCGGAAGGACATTTCCGCCAACTCGGCCGGGATGGGGATACCCGCGCCCGTGCCGCCGCCTGCCCCAACCGCGCCGAATTGGAAAAAATTTACCGCGAGGCCTATGAGGAGGGCGCGCCGCGCCGGCGTATGCTGGCGCAAAGGCGGGATTTGGCCAAACGCCTGGACGAATTGGGCGATACGGAAAAATTACAGCCCGACATCAGGCCGTATGCCCGCGAACTGAAAAAACAACTGGAAGAAAAGATTGCCGATTTGGACAGGCGTTTGGAAACAAACGCCCGATAGGAGGCAGGCTTTTCAGACGGTTCAAACAGCCTGCCGCGAAAGGCGGGAGTTCAACCATTCGAGGATTTTTTAATGAAACGACAAGCCCTGGTGTTCAACCTGGCCAACCTGCTGATATTGCTGCCGCTGTTTGTCATCAGCCTGTCGGTGGGGGTGGCCGAATTCCATTGGTCGGCGCTTTTTTCCCCGGCCGGCGACAGTATGCAGCTGATGCTGGTCAGCCGCCTGCCGCGCACCTTTGCCGTGGTATTGAGCGGCGCGTCTTTGGCGGTGGCGGGCATGATTATGCAGATTTTGATGAAGAACCGCTTTGTCGAACCTTCCATGGTGGGGGCGAGCCAGAGTGCGGCCCTGGCCCTGCTGCTGATGATGCTGTTTGCGCCCGCCGCCGCGCCGCTGCTGAAAATGTCGGTGGGGGCGGGGGCGGCCATGGCGGGCATGCTGCTGTTTATGGCACTGATTTCGCGCCTGCCGCCCTCGGCCAAGCTGATGGTGCCGCTGGTGGGGATTATTTTCGGCGGGGTGATTGAGTCGGTTACCCTGTTTATCGCCTACGAGAGGGAAATGATGCAGGCCTTGGGCGCATTGTTGTCGGGCGATTTCGCCAGCATGATGCAGGGGCGTTACGAACTTTTGTGGATAGGCGGCCTGGCGGCGGCCTGCGCCTACCTGATTGCCGACCAACTGACCATTGCCGGGCTGGGCGATACGGTCAGCGTCAATCTGGGGCTGAACCGCACGGCGGTTTTGTGGTCGGGGCTGCTGATTGTGTCGCTGATTACCTCGCTGGTGGTGGTTACGGTGGGCGGCATCCCGTTTATCGGGCTGGTCGTGCCCAATATCGTCAGCCGCATGATGGGCGACAGGCTGCGTGCCGCCCTGCCTGCGGTCGCGCTGATGGGGGCCTCGCTGGTGTTGGCCTGCGATATTGCCGGGCGGACGATACGTTATCCGTTCGAGATTCCGGTTTCCACCGTGTTCGGCGTGGTGGGGACGGTGTTGTTTTTGTATTTGCTGATGCGTAAGCCCGCGCGCGCGGTTTGAAAGGAGATGCGGAATGTTGAAGGGAAAAACGGCCGCCTTATCCGGCCTGTACCGCCCGTTGTGGCCGGTTTTGGTTTTGCTGGCGGTGTCCTGCGCCTTGTTCATGACGCTGGGCGCGAACGGGCATTGGGATTTCGTGCTGCCCAGGCGCGGGGCGGTGTTGGCTTCGCTGCTGCTGGTGGCGTATTCGGTGGGGGTGTCCACGCTGCTGTTTCAGACGCTGACCAACAACCCCATCCTCACGCCTTCGATTTTGGGTTTCGATTCGCTGTATGTGTTTTTGCAGACGCTGCTGGTGGCGGTGTTGGGGGGCATAGGTTATTCCGCCCTGCCGCAGACGGAGAAATTCGCCTTTGAATTGGCGGCCATGGTGGGCGGCTCGCTGCTGTTGTTCCAGATGCTGCTGCGCCAGGGCGGGCGCGATTTGGCGCGGATGATATTAATCGGGGTGGTGTTCGGGGTGTTGTTCCGCAGTTTGTCCTCGCTGCTGCAAAGGCTGCTGGACCCTGAAGAGTTTGCGGTGGCGCAGTCCAATACCTTTGCCTCGTTCAATACGGTGAATACCAAGCTGTTGGCGGTGTCCGCCCTTATCGCGCTGGTGTCGGCCGTCTGCCTGTGGCGCGAAAGGCATAAGTTGGATGTGCTGCTGTTGGGGCGCGACCAGGCGGTGAACCTGGGGCTGAATTATACCCGCCTGATGTTGTGGATTTTGTTTTGGATTGCGGTTTTGACCGCCACGGCCACGGCCCTGGTGGGGCCGGTGAGCTTTTTCGGCCTGCTGGTGGCGGCCCTGGCCAATCATTTCAGCGGCAGTATACGCCACGCCGTGCGCCTGCCCATGGTGTTTCTGACCGCCGCCCTGCTGCTGGTGGGCGGGCAGACGGTGTTCGAACACGCGCTGGGCATGAAGGCGGTGTTGAGCGTGGTGATAGAGTTTGCCGGCGGGCTGGTGTTTTTGTGGCTGGTGTTGCGTAAGCCTAAGTAGTTTAAGGAATTTTTGCGGGAGGTGTTTATGAACGGGTTTAACCGCTTTCTGATGAATCTTGCCGCAGGCGGACAGGACGACGGGGAAAGGCAGGTGTTTTACGAACGCGCGGCCCTTTGTTTCGTTTATCTTTATTGGTTCTTGCCGGTGCTGTTTGTCGCCAGTTTGCTGTTTGATTGGAAATGGGGCGCGTTTGCCGTCATCCCTTGGTTTTTTGCGGAGTTGGTTTTGCACGGGGGAAAGGTGTACGGTTTGTCCGATGTTTCCGTTTATGTCCGACAGGGGGAAATTACCCGCGAAAACGCCGCCCGCATTTTGCAAAGGGCCAAAAGGGCCGCTTGGACGGCGGGGCTGATGCCTTCCGTCTGTTTGGGGCTGATATTGAAATACGGTACGCCCAATGTGCCGTTTGCGTTGGCACTGCCGTTTTTGCTGTTGTTGTTTGCCGCCGTGTTTTGGGCGGTTTACGGCGGGGCGAGAAAGGCGGTGAAAAGGGCTTGGGCGGATTTGGACGCGGCCGGCTCGAAAGGCTGAAAAAAAATAAGGCCGTCCAAACGGGCGGCGCATGAGAAAAACGATGGGCAAAGGAAGGAATTATGGATGTGAAAGACGGCCTTGTGGCCGCCCTGGTGATATTTTTGTGGGGCATTAATTTTTATTTCACCAAGCTCGCGCTGTTGGAAATCAGCCCTATGATGCTGGGGCTGCTGCGCTTTGTGTTTTTGCTGTTTCCCGCGCTGTTTTTCATCAAACGGCCGGATGTGAAATGGTATTGGCTGGCCGCTTATGGGCTGACTATCAGTTTTGCCCAATTCGGGCTGCTGTTTTCCGCGATTTATGTCGGTATGCCCACGGGGCTGGCCGCGCTGCTGCATCAGGCGCAGGCGTTTTTTACCGTGCTGATTGCCGCCCTGTTGTGGCGCGAACCTGTGAAGCCCAATCAGTTTGCCGCCATGCTGCTGGCGGCGGCGGGGCTGGTTTTAATCGGGGTCGGGCAGTATCGCGGGCAGTTGCCGGCGGCGGGCATGGTTTTGTCGCTGGCCGCCGCGCTGGCCTGGGCTTTCGGTAATATCATCGTTAAGCAAATCGGCAGGGTGAACGCGCTGTCGCTGGTGGTGTGGGGCAATGTGTTTACGTTGTTTTTGTTTGCCGCCGCTTCCTTGGTGTTGTATGGCGCGGACGGTATGGCGGCGCAGTTTGCCGCGCTGACTTGGCGCGGTTGGGCGGGGGTGTTGTTTTTGGCTTATGCGGCGGGCTTGGTCGGTTATGCCTGTTGGGGGCGGCTGTTGTCGCGCCATCCGGCGGGCCTGATTACGCCTCTGGCTTTGTTTGTGCCGGTGCTGGCCCTGGTTGTCGCCTGGGCGGTGTTGCACGAGCCTTTGAACGGCTGGCATTGGGGCGGGGCGGCGGTGGTGATGGCCGCGCTGCTGGTGCAGGTGTTCGGCGGGCGGTTGTTTAAATATAGCGGATTAAAATAAGAAATCCACCGCGCTGCCAATATCCTTGTGTGCTATCCGTACACGGCGGACGTTGCCGCCTTGTGCCTTTTTATTTTGATTTACTATATTCTTGAAGTGGAAGATTATGATTTCTATACAAAATGTCAGCCACAGTATAGGCGGGCAGCTTATTTTGAACGATGTGGGTTTGAATATCCCCGAGGGCGGTATTACGGCGCTTATAGGGCCCAACGGGGCGGGCAAGTCTACTTTGTTGTCGTTTATGGCCAGGCTGCAGCCTCTCAAGCACGGCAAAATTACTTGCGGCGGGCTGGATGTGTCGGCCACGCCTACCGCCGAGTTGGCCAAGAAGTTGTCCATCCTGACGCAGGAAAATAATATTATCAGCCGCATCAGTGTGCGGGAGTTGCTGATGTTCGGCCGTTATCCTTATCATCAGGGCAGGCCTGCTGAAAATGATAAGGCGGTTGTGGAAAACGCGCTGGCGGCCTTTCAGCTGCAGAAGTTCGCCGACCGTTATTTGACGGAGTTGTCGGGCGGCCAGCGGCAGCGGGCGATGATAGCCATGGTGTTTTGCCAGCAGACGGATTATGTGTTGTTGGATGAGCCGCTGAATAATTTGGATATGTATTATGCCCGCAGTCTGATGCAGTTGTTGCGCCGTCTGACGGACGAACACAGGCGTACTACGGTGGTTGTGCTGCACGATATTAATCAGGCCGCCGCTTATGCGGATTTTGTTGTCGCTATGAAGGGCGGGCAGGTTGTGATGACGGGTCATCCCAATGATGTGTTTACGGCGGACAATATCCGCGAGTTGTTCGATATGGATGTGGATGTGTTGGACTATAAGGGCAAAAAGCTGGTGGTGCATCATGTTTGACGGGGCAAGGCCGTCTTGGGTATCAGGATATCCATCAGGGCGATATTGATATAGTAGTTGCTTCTGCCTATCTTTTCTTTGTGCAGGAATCCGCC
>JAUMUU010000024.1 GCA_030530545.1 Neisseria sp.
GGCAGGGCGATAGCGGCCAAAATACCGATAATTGCCACAACGATCATCAATTCGATCAGGGTGAAACCTTTTTGCATTGCTTTCATGTTTTAACTCCAGTTAGTGTTTGGTAAAGATACCGTTTTAATGTGGCGGGCTTTGCAGCCTCACCGTTTTGCGGACAACGTGCCCGGCACGCGCCCTGTTAGAAACCTAATAACCCCCGCAAGCGCCTGCGGTGTTTTGCAGTGTTGCCTTGCGGACGTAAGGTATCTAGCAACGGCCGTGCCAAACAGGGAGATTCTGGCAATTTAATATTTAATTTATTGTTTTTATTAAATTTAATTTGAAAATTATTTTTCAATGGCAGGATGGGGGCTTGGCCGCATACCTGCTTTTTTACGGCACATTTGACGTTTTCGGTCATATGGCTGCAGACGCTGAGCGTCAGCTGACGTATTTTGTCATCTTTACGGGGCGGGAGTGCTTCCCTATACGCGAGGGCTGCGGTATGCTTGCCGTCCGTTTGTTTTTTAGGAGTGTTTGTTATGGGCAGTGTGCTTGTTGCGGAGAATGTGGCTGTGTCTAATCAGAAGCCCTTCGCCTTGTTCGGCGGGCTGAATGTGCTGGAGGATTTGGATTCGACCCTGGCCGTTTGCGGGCGGTTTGTGGAGGTTTGCGCCAAGTTGGGCATTCCTTTTGTGTTTAAGGCTTCTTTTGACAAGGCCAACCGTTCTTCGGTGCATTCTTACCGGGGCGTGGGGCTGGATAAGGGTTTGGAGATTTTTGCCGCCGTGAAAAAGGCATTCGGCGTGCCGGTGATTACGGATGTGCATGAGCCTTATCAGTGCGCGGCGGCGGCCGAGGTTTGCGATGTGCTGCAGCTGCCGGCCTTTTTGGCGCGGCAGACGGATTTGGTCGCGGCGATGGCGGCCACGGGGCGGGTTGTCAATATTAAGAAGCCGCAGTTTTTAAGCCCTTCGCAAATGAGGAATATCGTGGAGAAATTCAGGGAGGCGGGCAATGACCGGTTGATTTTGTGCGAGCGGGGAAGCTGTTTCGGCTATGACAATCTGGTGGTGGATATGTTGGGCTTTGGGGTGATGAAGCGGGATTGCCCCGGCGTGCCTTTGATTTTCGATGTTACCCACGCGCTGCAAACCCGTGATGCGGGCTCTGCCGCTTCGGGCGGGCGGAGGGCGCAGGCCTTGGATTTGGCTTTGGCGGGCATGGCTACGGGTTTGGCGGGGCTGTTTTTGGAGGCGCACCCCGACCCCGACCAGGCCAGGTGCGACGGACCGAGTGCGCTGCCCTTGGATAAGCTGGAGGATTTTTTGGCGCGTGTCAAAGCGGTGGATGATTTGGTAAAATCGTTCCCTGTTTTGGATATCCGGTAATTTTTGTTTCAACCCGGGCCGTCCGGAACATATATGGCGGGATGTTTGAAGCGGATGCGGCACTGTGCCGCCTTGTTCCGATTCAAACTCAATCCGCAATATGTCGGGCGGCCCGTTTGTTATATATAGGTATGTTGGGCAATGGCGATTTTAGTTACGGGAGGCACCGGCTTTATCGGTTCGCACACGGTGGTTGCGCTGGAAAAAGCGGGGTTCGATACGGTGATTTTGGACAATTTGTGCAATTCATCCGCCGGAATCCTGCCGCGTTTGCAGCGGATTACCGGCCGTGAAGCTGTGTTTTATGAGGGCGATATCCGCGACCGCGAGGTATTGCGCAAGGTGTTTGCCCAACATTCTATAGATGCGGTCATGCATTTTGCCGGTTTGAAGGCGGTTGGCGAAAGTGTGGCCCGGCCTATGAGTTATTATGACAATAATGTGGCGGGCAGTTTGATTTTGGCCGAGGAAATGGCGGCGGCCGGTGTATTCAATATTGTGTTCAGTTCGTCTGCCACTGTGTACGGCGATCCCGGGCGCGTGCCTTATACAGAGGATATGCCGCGCGGCGAAACGACCAATCCTTATGGTACGTCAAAAGCGATGACGGAGCGGATTTTGTCGGACATCCAGCAGGCCGATACGCGCTGGAGTGTGATTTTGCTGCGTTATTTCAATCCTATAGGCGCGCATCCCAGCGGTTTGATAGGTGAAAACCCCAGGGGTGTGCCCAACAACCTGCTGCCCTATATCTGCCAAGTGGCCACGGGCAGGCTGCCTTATTTGTCGGTGTTTGGAAACGACTATCCGACTCCCGACGGCACGGGGGTGCGCGACTATATCCATGTGGTCGATTTGGCAAAAGGGCATTTAACGGCCATGCGGGAGCGGGCGGGAAAACCCGGGGTGCATATTTTTAATTTGGGGACGGGCAAGGGCAGTTCGGTTTTGGAGGTCATTCATGCCTTTGAGCAGGCATCGGGGCTGGTCATCCCTTACCGTTTCAAGCCGCGCCGCCCGGGTGATTTGGCCTGTTATTACGCCGACCCGTCTTATACCGGACGCGAAATCGGCTGGTTTGCCAAATACGGCCTTGCCGATATGATGGCCGATTCCTGGCGTTGGCAGCAGGGCAATCCCAACGGCTATGATGAATGACCATTATAATACGGACTAAATATATATTATTTTAATAATTAATAGGTTGTTTGTTGATGCGTGCCGCCCGGACACGGCCTGACGGATGCGCCGACCAAACTCTTTGCCAAACCAAGGAACATTAATGGACTTTATTCCGGGCAACTTGCAGGTGCTGGCTGCCACCGAAGGGCATATTTTGCTGCTGCAGGGGCCTAACGGCCCGTTTTTCCGCCAATTGGGGGCGTGGCTGGAGCGGCAGGGGAAACGGGTTTATAAAATCAATTTTAATTTTGGCGATGAATTTTTTTACCCGCAGGCCATTGCCCATACTTTTGCCTATCGCGGCACTTTGGAGGCGGAGGATGGCGAGGGTTCGGGTTTTTCTGCTTTTTTGGCGGATTTCGTCGTCCGATACGGTATATGCGCGATTGTTTGTTTCGGCGATACCCGCCCTTATCATCAGAAGGCCAGGCAGTTGGCGGAAAGCCGGGACGGCCTGTCTTTTTGGGTGTTTGAGGAGGGTTATTTCCGCCCCTCGTTCATTACTTTGGAACAACACGGTGTAAATGATTTTTCCCGGCTGCCGCGCCGGGCGGATTTTTTTCTGGCCGCGCTGCCGCATTTGGCCGAACAGGAATACCGCAGCCCGCCCGCCGTGCCCGGGGGTTTTTTGCCCATGGCCGAATGTGCCGTCCGTTATTATGCCGCCGCCAATTTCGGCCGCCGCCTTTACCCCGGCTATGTCCACCACCGCCCGTTAAGTATTCCTTATTATATGCGGTTGTGGGCTTTATCCGGCCTGAAGCGTATGGTTTATTGGCTGGCCGACCGCAGTTTTTCCCGCCGTGTGCGCAAAGGCAGGTTCGGGCGTTTTTTTATTGTGCCGCTGCAGGTGTTCAATGACAGTCAGGTCAGGGTGCACAGTGATTTTTCCTCGGTACGCAATTTTTTAATCCATGTGATGACTTCGTTTGCCTTTCACGCCCCCGGGGATACCCGGCTTATTGTCAAGCATCACCCTATGGACAGGGGCTTTATCGATTATAAAAAGGTCATCAGGCATTTTATCAGGCGGCACCCGTCTTGCAGGGGGCGTATTTATTATGTGCGCGATACGCCCCTGCCTGTTTTTTTAAGGCAGGGCGCAGGCATGGTTACGCTGAACAGCACCAGCGGTATCTCCGCCATGCTGCATAAGATGCCGGTTATCACCCTGGGGCGCGCCAATTATGATATCCCCGGCCTGACTTATCAGGGAAGTTTGGCCGATTTTTGGAAAAAGCCCCTCCCGCCGGATGCGGACCTGTTTCATGCCTTCCGCCAATACCATGTCAATATTACGCAGATCAACGGCAGTTATTACAGCCGCGTCAATCTGCCGCCTTGCTGATTTTCTTTCCGTGCCGTCTGCAAAGCTGTTTATGCTTTGGCGATTTAAGCTAAAATATGCCGTCAGACAACGATAAGCAGCCGGGCCGCCCATGACCGAAAACGCCGACGCCATATTCTCTCAGGCACAAAAATTGCTGGCATCCTCGCCTCCCGATTATGCGGCCGCCCTGCCCTTGCTCACGCAGGCGGCAGAGGCGGGTCATGCCGAGGCGGCCTTCCGCCTTGGCGGCTGCATCCTTTACGGTATGGGGACGCGGCCCAGTCTGATTCAGGCTACTTATTGGCTGCGTACCGCCGCCGAGCTGGGCCATCAGGCCGCCGCCTATAATCTGGCACTGCTGCGCGAAAGTAACGGGGTGGATGTTGAAACCGTCCTGCCCGTTTATTTGAAGTTGGCCGAAAAGGGCCATACCGACGCGCAAATCCGCGTCATGCACTATTATGCCGAACACAAAAACAACAGCCGGGCCGTCTATTGGGCGGAAAAGGCGGCGCAATCGCATCACCCGCAGGCGCAGTTGTTTTTGGCGCAACATTATCAAAACAGCAGTATCCCCAACCTGCCCGCCGCGCATTATCTTTATCAGGCCGCAGCCGAACAGGGCATGGTGTCGGCACATTGGCAGTTGGCCAATCAGTTTTTATATGGGCAGGGCGTGGAGCAGAATCATACGCAGGCGCTTTATCATCTGCGTATCGCCGCCGAGGCGGGGATGGCGGCCGCACAGGCGCAGTTGGGCAAGCTGCTGCTGGACGGGGTGCATGTGCCGGCAGAGCCGCAAACGGCCTTGAAATGGCTGGAAAAGGCAGCCGGGCAGCAAAACGCCGATGCCTGCGCCTTCCTTGCCCAACAGCATTTGACGGGCATTCACCTGCCGCGCGATTATAAGGCCGCCGCCCGTTACGCGCTGGCCGCCGCCGAACATAATCATCCCGAAGCCCTGCGCCTGTTGGGCGATATCTGCCAATATGGTATGGGCATCAAACCCAATGCGGATAAGGCGCAGGAGTATTATCACCGCGCCGCCAAGCTGGGCGACATCGCCTCGCAGCAAAAGCTGCTGCTGGCCGATGCGCTGGGCTATATCGATAATCCGGAATATAGTGAGGAGGTCATAGAACGCCATCAGGCGGCGGAACGGAATTATCAGGCGGGGTTCGCCCTGCACTACGGCATAGGCTGCCCCCAGGACAGTGAGAGCGCGCTGGTTTATTACAATATGGCCGCCCGCCAAGGACACCCCAAAGCGCAAACCAACCTGGGTATGATGTACTACACCGGCCAGGGGATAGAACCCGACCCTTATCAGGCGGTTTTTTGGTTTGGGGCGGCGGCCCACCAGGGCGACAGTGTGGCGCAATATAATCTGGCCTATATGTATTACACCGGCACGGGCGTGGCCCGAGACCTTTCGTCCGCCTGCAACTGGCTGCAGACTGCCATAGACAACGGCCACGAACAGCCGGAAAAACTCCGCGCGCAATTGCAGGAATGGCTGCGCGAAAAACAACGCAAACACAACGGGTAATTGATGCGGACCACGGAAAATGCCGTCTGAAAGCGCAATCTTTTCAGGCGGCCTACTTTATTTTCCGCCGCCCGCCCATATTTAGCGCGGCAGTTCTTTCACACATCCGATTCAACGATTCGACAATTCAAAAACACAAACATGAGCAACCAAGACTTTTACGCAACACTGGGCGTGGCGCGGGGCGCCGGCGAGGAAGAAATCAAAAAAGCCTACCGCAAACTGGCGATGAAATACCACCCCGACCGCAATCCCGGCAACAAAGAGGCCGAAGAAAAATTCAAAGAGGTCCAACGCGCCTACGACATCCTTTCCGACAAACAAAAACGCGCAGCCTACGACCAATACGGCCATGCCGGCGTAGACCCCAACATGGGCGGGGGCGCGGGCTTCGGCGGTTTCGGCAGCGCGCAGGGCTTCGACTTCGGCGACATCTTCAGCCAAATGTTCGGCGGCGGGGGCGGCGGACGGCAGCAGAGTTATCAGGGGGCGGATTTGAGTTTCGCCGTCGAAATCACTTTGGAGGAAGCTGCCAAAGGCGTTAAAAAACGCCTGACCGTCCCGACTTATGAAGAATGCGATGTCTGCCACGGCTCGGGCGCGAAGCCCGGCACCACCGCCAAAACCTGCGCCACCTGCCACGGCAGCGGCACGGTCCATATCCGCCAGGCCATATTCCAAGTGCAGCAGACCTGCCCCGCCTGCCACGGCAGCGGCAAGGAAATCAAAGACCCCTGCATCAAATGCCGGGGCGAGGGGCGCGTGAAGGCGGGCAAAAACGTCGAAGTAAACATCCCGGCGGGTATAGACGACGGGCAGCGCATCCGTTTGACGGGCGAGGGCGAACCCGGCCGCAACGGCGCACCTGCCGGCGATTTATATGTCGCCATCCAAATCCGCCCGCACAACATTTTCGAGCGCAACGGTTTGGATTTGCATTGCGAATTGCCCATCAGCTTTGCCACGGCAGCCTTGGGCGGCGAAGTGGAAGTGCCGACTTTGGACGGCAAAGTCAAACTCAACATCCCCAAAGAAACCCAAACCGGCCGCCGTATGCGCGTCAAGGGCAAAGGCATCAAATCGCTGCGTTCCAACGCGACCGGCGACTTATACTGTCATGTGGTTGTCGAAACGCCCGTTAATCTGACCGACCGCCAAAAAGAACTGTTGGAAGAATTCGAGCAGATTTCCACCGGTATGCCCCGTTCGCAACACCCGCGCCAGAAATCCTTTTTCGACCGTTTGAGCGACATGTTCAAATAAGACCGATGATGACAAATCCGCCCGAATGCCGCCCTGGCGCGTCCGGGCGGATTCTTCATTAATATCTATTTGATTTTAGAGAAAATTTATATAGCGGTTAGAATAAAGATGAGACAAGGCGGCAACGAGAGCCGTATACGGATGGTACATAAGGGCGTTGGCAATGCGACTTAGCCTTGCAATTTTAATTCACTACAACACCAACCGCATCACAGACACAGTTTCCCCGTTGTGCCAACGCGTTTCAATTTCGCGCCAGCCGTATTTGGCATACACCGCCTGCACATCCGGCGTGTAGAGGTAGAGTTCGGGCAAAGCCATTTCCCGCGCCTGCCGCAAAGCGTATTCCACCAAACGCGCCCCCACGCCGCGCCCCCGCGCCTCGGGCAACACAAACACATCCCCCAGCCAGTATTCATATTGCGGCAGTTCGGCTATGTCTTGCCGCTTCAAGGCCGCCGAACCGAGCAGGCGGTTTTCCCCGTCTACCGCCAACCAGGCCAGCGGCAGGCCGCCGCCGTCCAAACAGCGGGCGTAATAAGCCAAAATGGTTTCCAAATCCCGCCACGGCGCAAAATCATGCCATTCGGTGTGCAAAGCCTGCGCCAGGGCTTGGATATGTTGCGGCTGTTCGTCCAACGGAATAATCCTAACCTGCATACTTCCTCCGCTTTCAATCATTTAAACATTCGTAAAACAACGGTTAAAACACAGACGGAAACATCCACCCCTCAAAAAAAATCCGCCCAAGCGGACGGCCTTGCATCACACAGGCCTAACCGCCCATATGAGGTAATAGTATTGATGATTTTGCCGACCTTCCAAATTCACCCGATTCTTTTATGGCATTGATCATTTTTTCATCTCTTTTAACCATGCTGTCTCTGCTGTAATAACAGAGAAATCCGCATAACCGGCTTCAGCCAAGGCAACATAATCTGCAATTTCATGGTTAAACCTAATTAAATCCCCCAAAAGTATTGACTGGTCAAAAGGTGTTTGCTTGATGTATCTCTACATTCTCTATTTGGTATAAAAAATCCTAGTAAGTCATTTGCATTAGCTCCTGAGCTGACGGTAATATATTGAAACAAAACTGTATTCGTAAGAATATCATAATATAATCTGTCAGCTAGCAATGTATATGGTTTGGTTTTGTATTGAATATAAACCCAAACTCGTTGATTTAATACCCAAAAAGGCTTGTATTGCTTACCATTATATACCAGAATCCTATCTTTCTCATCGGCTGACGGATTACGGTTGAGCGGGGTTATCCTTTTCCAAGCCTCCTAGCCGCCCACCATTTGTTTCCATTGTTCGGGGGTAACATAGGTTTTAAACCCTGCATGCCGACACATCTCCACCGCATATTGGCGGGTCAGTACCGCTTCCACTGCCCAAAAAACAAACACCCAGCCCATCGCCAGCATAAATCCCCAAAATGCGCCCCATTTTTCCGCGCGGGGGTCTCGGGGCGGAAACGGCGGAACAGATACCTGCCGATTTTCATCGCGGATTTGGTCAGGTGAATCCAGATAATTAAAATAATAATCAGGATGATGGCTTCCATGATTCAGCTCCTTGTTTATCGTTTTTTGGAAAATATTTCCCGTACTCTTCCGGGGTAATCCGTTCGTTTACAAATGCCATTATTGGCTCTCCCAAACTAGGGCTTAAAATCTGCCTGATGCTGACTATGGGAAATATATCTGTGATTATACCCATATCTACAAAAATAATAATTATCCTTTAAAATAATTATTTATATGCCAAATTATATTTTTTACGAACAGGGGTGATGAAAGGGGAAGGTTTGCAATCTGGGAGACGGTTGTCGGAATGTTTTGCTGCCTCTCTTTTGGCGACTGACCGCACTGTATTTTTGAGCATTTGACGTGCAAATATCCCTATCCGAACGAAAAATAAAGGGCGGCCATGCCCATCAAACAGTCTTTACTGTTTCTTAACCTAAGCGGATAATCCACATATCCCTATTCCCACAAACCAAAGGATATATCATGACCTTCCTGAAATTGACCGAACAAAATGTAGCGGGCAAAACCGTCCTTATCCGCGCCGATATGAATGTGCCGTTCAAAGACGGCAAAATCAGCGACGACACCCGTATCCGCGCCTCGCTCGCGTCCATCAAATACTGCTTGGACAACGGCGCGTCCGTTATCGTGATGACCCACTTGGGCCGCCCGACCGAAGGCGAGTTCCATCCTGAAGACGATGTCGCGCCCGTTGCCGCGCACTTGGGCGGCCTGTTGGGCAAAGACGTGAAAGTATTGAACGACTGGCGTGAAAACAAACCCGCCCTGAACGCGGGCGATGTCGTCATGCTGCAAAACGTGCGCATCAACAAAGGCGAGAAGAAAAACGATTTGGAACTGGGCAAAGCCTATGCCGCCTTGTGCGACGTGTTCGTTAACGACGCGTTCGGCACCGCCCACCGCGCCCAAGCCTCGACCGAAGCCGTCGCCCAAGCCGCGCCCGTTGCCTGCGCCGGCGTATTGATGGCGGGCGAACTCGACGCTTTGGGCAAAGCCCTGAAACAGCCTGCGCGCCCGATGGTGGCGATTGTCGCCGGCAGCAAAGTGTCCACCAAACTGACCATCCTCGAATCGCTGGCGGACAAAGTCGACCAACTCATCGTCGGCGGCGGCATCGCCAACACCTTCCTGTTGGCGGAAGGCAAAGCCATAGGCAAATCTTTGGCGGAACATGATTTGGTGGAAGAGTCCAAAAAAATCATGGCGAAAATGGCGGCCAAGGGCGGCTCTGTGCCGTTGCCGACCGATGTCGTCGTTGCCAAAGCCTTTGCCGCCGATGCCGAAGCGGCAGTGAAAAACATAGACGACGTGGCCGAAGACGATATGATTCTGGACATAGGCCCCAAATCCGCCGCCGCGCTGGCCGAATTGCTCAAAGCCGCCGGTACGGTCGTTTGGAACGGCCCGGTCGGCGTGTTCGAGTTCGACCAGTTTGCAGGCGGCACGAAAGAATTGGCAAACGCCATCGCCCAAAGCAAGGCGTTCTCTATTGCGGGCGGCGGCGATACGCTGGCGGCGATTGCCAAATTCGGCGTTACCGACCAAATCGGCTATATCTCCACCGGCGGCGGCGCGTTCCTCGAATTTTTGGAAGGCAAAGAGCTGCCCGCCGTCGCCGCCTTGGAAAAACGCGGCGCGTAAAGATTTCAAACAGCCCCAAACCGTCTGAACGCAAATGGCGGATAAACACGGATTCGCCATGCCGCTTTCGGGCGGTTTCGTTGTTGCATTTTACACCGCCGTTTAAATTAGGCCGGCCGTCTGTAAAGATTTTTCAATTTGTCTACCATCTTATATTACAATGCGCGTTTCAGGCGGCCCACACGGCAAATATCGCCCGAAATATTTTCTTTATCAAACAGATACGGCGGCATTTACCGCATCAAGAAGCGGAGTGCCGCCGGCGACTGCGAGGGTTTATGGAAGATTTCTTTAACAATTTCAGCACATGGCTGTCCGGCCAAATCAACGGCATCAACGACTTTTTGGGCGTGGGCCTGATTTTCCTGCTGCTGGGCACGGGGCTGTTTTTCACCGTGGCCACGGGCTTCGTACAGGTCAGGCTGTTTGCGCGCAGCGTCCGCGAAATGCTGGGCGGGCGCAAATCGGGGGATGACCCTCACGGCATCACACCGTTTCAGGCCTTTGTAACCGGCCTGGCCAGCCGCGTGGGCGCGGGCAACATAGCAGGCGTGGCAGTGGCCATAGCCAGCGGCGGGCCGGGTGCGGTGTTTTGGATGTGGATGACGGCCGTGATAGGCATGAGTTCGGCCTTTGCCGAATCATCGCTGGCGCAGTTGTTCAAAATCCGCGACAACAAAAACGGCCAGTTTCGCGGCGGCCCCGCCTACTACATACGCCAGGGTCTGGGGCAGAACTGGATGGCCATACTGTTTTCCGTCAGCCTGATTTTCTGCTTCGGGCTGGCATACAACGCATTGCAGGCCAACATCATGGTGGAAGCCACCAAAACCTGGGGCTGGGATGCGCGCAGCGTCGGGGCCGGGCTGGTGATTTTGGCCGCGCCCATCATCTTCGGCGGCATACGCCGCGTTTCGCGCATCGCCGAGGGGCTGGTTCCCGTCATGGCCACCGTCTACCTGCTGATGGCCCTGTTCATCGTCATCACCAACATAGGCGAAGTGCCGCGCATGTTCGCCCTGATTTTCGACAACGCCTTCACCTTCAACGCCGCAGGCGGCGGACTGCTGGGCGGGCTGATTTCCCAGGCCATGGAATTGGGCATCAAACGCGGCCTGTATTCCAACGAAGCGGGCCAGGGTTCGGCCCCCAATGCCGCCGCCGCCGCCGATGTGAAACACCCCGTTTCCCAAGGCATGATTCAAATGTTGGGCGTATTTGTCGATACCATCATCGTCTGCTCCTGCACCGCCTTCATCGTACTCTTGTCGGACGTGCCGGCGGGCGGCGGCCTCAACGGGGCGCAGCTGACGCAGGCGGCGATTGCCAGCCATGTAGGCGCATGGGGGGCGGACTTTTTGACCGTGGTACTGTTTATGTTCGTCTTCTCTACCATCATAGGCAACTATGCCTATGCCGAATCCAATGTGCAGTTCATCAACAACCACTGGCTGACCATAGCCCTGTTCCGCACCGCCGTATTGGGCATGGTATATTTCGGCGCGGTAAACGATGCGCCCCTGGTATGGGCTATGGCCGACCTGACCATGACGACCATGGCACTGATCAACCTGGCCGCCATCCTGCTGCTTGCGCCGCTGGTGTTCCTGCTGCTGAAAGACTATTCGGCCAAACTCAGAATGGGCAAAGAACCCGAATTCAAGCTCTCCGAACACCCGACCTTGAAACGGAAAATCAAAACCGACATCTGGTAAACGCGAAAGCCGCCCGGCCCGGGCGGCTTTTTTACCGTGCAAACATCAATAGGCGGTAACGCAAAACTGCTCGCCCTTATCCTCATCCGCCGCATAACACGTCAGCCCCATACCGGCGGCCGTACTGTTTTTCACCTGTCCTCCCGGCTTTTTATTGACCAGGGTTTTGCCGGTTTTGCCATCGGTTTCCACCGATACGGCCGAACCGTCCTTTAATTTCCAGCTCAGGCTGCCGCCGGATGCGGTTGGACATTTGCTGACCGTGCAGCCGCCCTCCCCGGCCACACTGCCGTTTTTATAGCGTACGCATTGCTGATAACTTTCGGTACAGCCGGCGGCGGATGCGGCGGCAGGCAGGCAGCCCAAGGCCGCAAGCAACAAAAATGCTTTCATCGAGATTTCCTTTATGGTTGGGATTGTGCCGGGGGACCGGCTTTACACTTTGTCCAACAACAGCCCCTGTGCCAGGAAGCCGCCCTTTTCCACCCCGGGCAGGGTAAAGAAATAACCGCCGCCGAAAGGGCTGATGTACTCTTCCAAAGGCTCTAGGTTCAGGCGGTTTTGCACATAAATAAAGCCGTCTTCCAAATTGGCCTGATACATCACTAAAATCAGTCCGACATCCAGCTGGCCGTTTTTGGCCAAGCCCATAGAGTAATTAAACGGCCGGCGGAACAACAAATGTTTTTTCATAAACTCCGGGTCGCGAGGGTTGCCCAGGCGCATATGGCTGTCTTTGGGAATCACCTTGCCTTCGGGGTCTCGGGCATAGTCGGGTATGTCGCCCTCTTTTTTCATGCCCAAGGGCGCGCCGCTGTATTTTTCGCGGCCGAATATGGTTTGTTGTTCCTGCAGGGGTGTTCTGTCCCAAAATTCGACAAAATGGCGGATGATGCGTACCGCCTGATAGCTGCCGTTCTTGGTCCAGGCCGGTTCGTCCAGGCTGTTGGCAGCCACGCCCGTCCACAATACCTGGTCGGCGATTTTGGGGTCGGCGATGTCGGGGTTGGCCGTGCCGTCGCGGAAGCCGAACAGGTTGCGCGATGCAATCGCCCCCGGCTCGGCCTTGGGCAGCCAGCCGTCTATAGACCAACGGGTAATCGCGTATTTGGCGGTGTTTTTGATGATGTCGCGCAGGGCATTTTGGCAGGTTTCGGGCGAGAAGGCGCAGATTTGGATGCCTATGTCGCCGTCGCACCAGTTCTTTTGCAGCCTGTCGTTGGGAAAGTCTTTCATTTCCTGCAGGTGTTTGGGTTTTTTATCGGCCAAGCCGTAACGCGCGTCAAACAGGCTTGCGCCGACGGATACGGTAACGGTCAGGCCGTCGGGCGGGATTTTCTTGCCCAGCAGCCCGCTGCCCGCCGGCGGCAGTTTGTCGTCGCCGTCTTGAAGTTCGCCGCCTTGGGTAAGGAATTCTATGCGGGCGGTCAGGGTGCGGAAGTAGTTGACGAGTTGGGAGACATCGGCCACGGTAACGTCAAAGGCGCATAAGATGCCAAAGGTTTGATGCGGGGTGGTGATGCCTGCCTGGTGCACGCCGTAGCAGTCGTAGGCGGTGGCGCTGTGGGTGGTGCAGGAAACATTATCCGCGCCGTTTTCCTGTGCGATGCCCTGGTCGGCCGCACTTTGGCCGTTCGGGCTGTTTCGGCCGCAGGCGGCCAGTGCGGCGGCGGCCGAAACGGCGGCGGCGGCCTTAAAGATTTTGCGGCGGTCGGGGTTGTCGGGTTGTGCGGCACTCATGGGCTTGCTCCTTACGGTTATGGCGGGTTAAGTGTAAATCAGGCGCAGGCCGCAGGCTGTGCGAATGTGCGGCCAGGCCGGACAGCGCGGTTGCGGTTTGGAATCAAACCGATATATAGCGGATTAAAATAAAAGTGAGACAAGGCGGAAACGCCCGCCGTGTATGGTTGGCACATAAGGGCGTTGGCAACGCTGTATCATTGCGATTTTAATCCGCTATAAATTCTATACAAGGCCGCCCCCGGCTACAAGTAGGGCGGACATATGGGGTGGAAATTTATAATTATCTTTAATTTACAAGGCATTATATTTATTTTACCGCCAAACCGCGTCTGTCTGGCGCTTATTTCAGCAGGCTGTATTGGATACGGATGTATTCGTTCAGGATTTGCTGTTGGATTTCCAGCCTCCTTGCCAGGGGCGAGGCGAAACGGACAACGATATGGTAAACCTTGTCGTCATGGGGCACGCAGGTGATACGCGGTACGGCCGCCGGTGTGATAAAGGTTTTTTGAACCTGCACTTCGTTGAAATAACGGGTGATTTCGTCTACATAAGACGAGCATTCGCGGCGCAGGATTTCTTTCAGGGGGGGAATAAGCGCATCGGGATTCAGATGGATGGGGACGGGGATGTCCAAAGTATGTACTACATAATGTCCGAGTATGTTGTCGCGTTCCACCGCCTGCGACAGCAGCAGGCTGTTGGGGAAGGAAACTGTTTTGCCCGAAAGCTGCCCGACTGCTTCGTGCGGCCCTATCTGCATAATCAGGGTGGTGAAGAGGTTGATGTCCACCACCCTGCCCCTGTGGCCGCCGATTCTGATGAAGTCGCCCACGATGTATTGTTGTGTGGAAAAGCGCAGCAGGCTGCCCGACAGGCACATGATCAGTTCTTTGGTCGCCACGACGGTGGCGGCGGCCAAGGCCACCATGGACAGGGCAAAGGCCTGTATCTGCACCGCCCACACGCCTATCAGGCCCAGCGCGCTCAAGACTACGGTCCAGTTGCGGCTGGTAACCATCCAGCGGCGTTTTTGTTCGATTTCCGATTGGGGATGGCGGTAGAACTGAATCTGCAGCAATACCAGCCGCAGCAGTTGTAAAACAAGCAGCCATATCAGGGACAACCAGATTTCCACCCGTATGGGCCCGTCCGATATGAAGTTTTCTATTTCCTGCCAAAACATATCCCTTCCCTCATTCTTTGCGTATGCCGCCGTGCAGGGCGCGGTAGGCCGACCCGACCAGGGCGAAGGTCATGGACAGTTGCCGCCACAGGATGTTGTCCTGTTCGGCGGCCGCGTCGGCAGGCCGCAGGCCGTCCAGGGTTTGGGCCAGTTTGTCGGAACGTCGGGCAAACGCCTGCCCGTCCAGTTCGTCCAGTTGCTCCAACAGGCCGCAAACTTGTCCGGCGGCGGCAAAATAGTTGTTTAAAAAGCCCATGTGCGCCCCGTCGCGGCTGATGTTGCCCCGATAAGCCCCCAGGGCGGAAATATAGCCTATGAGCGAATAGTTGATTTTGAGAAGTTGAAAGCCGTCTGAAAGCCGGCTGCCGTATTTTTCAGGCTCCAGGGACATATCCGACAGGGTGCTGGACAGGGCGGCGGCGCATTCGTGGCTCAAGCGGCGCGCGCTGCGGTAGGCCACATCGTCATCGCCGCCGTCTTGCAGCTGCCGCAGCACGTTGCGGAGGTAACCCGCATCGGCTCGGATGGCCGCAGCGCCGGTTTTGTCCAACTGCTGGTAATGCCAGTCCGGCCATATCCGGGAGACGGCCGCCCAGGCCAACAGGCTGCCTATGACGGTATCCAGCATACGCATGGGCAGTGCCTCGCTTATGTCCGTACCGGCAATGGAAAAGCTCACCAGTGCCTGTATGGTGATGAAGAAGGTGGAATAGCTGTATTTGTTGGCGCGGAACAGGAAAAACAATGCCACGCCGGCGGTCATCACCGTCAGTTTGGCTTCCAGCGACGGGGTGAGGTAGGGCAGCAGCGAACCGGCCAACACGCCGCCCAGCGTGCCGATAATGCGCTGCTTCAGACGGCTTTGGGTGGCCGAATGGTTGGGCTGGCAGACGAATACGGCGGTCAGCAGAATCCAATAGCCGAAATCCAGCCGCAAGATACGGACGGCCGAACCGCACACCAAAACCAGCAGCGCCATCCTTACGGCATGGCGGAAGGTGGCCGATTGGGGCGTGAGCTGGCCGCAAATGCTTTTTAAAGCGTCTTTGAATTTGGCCGAATCGTGGTGGGCGATACGCATGTTTTCGCCGTCAGGGCGGACGGCCAGCCCGCTGTCGAGATGGGAAAGCTGGTAGTTGATGCCCGAGAGGTTGGCCGCCAAACGCCGCAGCATGGGGGTATCGCCGTCGGCGCAGCGGGCGTGGTAATGGGCGGCCGATTCCTCCAAGCCGCGCCCCGCCCTGTCCAGCCGGGGGTCGTAGGCGTAGGTCCGGCCCTCGCGCAGGCAGCCCGCTATGTCGCGGCAGGCGCGCGCCTGCAGTTCCATCAGGCGCAAAAAGCGGAATATCAGGTCGCTGTTTTTCAGTTTGGCCGCCATTTTTTGATATTGGATATGGCTGGAGCTGGCGCGTTCGTGAATGTCCTGGGCGGCAAAGTAATACCGCAGCATACGGGTGGTGCGCGGGTGGCGGTGCTGGCCGCGCATACGGTAAAACAGCGCGCTGCGGCACTGGTTGAAGGCTTGGATGACGTGGTTGTTTTTCATGGCCAGGTCTATCTGCCCCCGTTCCAAATCTTCAATTTCGTCCGGGTCGAAAAAACCGGCCTTGGCCTGCAGGTAAACGCCCAAGGCATCGTAGGCCGAGGCGACGGCCTCCTGCACCGGCCGGTGCGGCAGCAAAAGGTGCAGCCCCAGCGTAATCAGGCTGTAGAGCAAGGTGCCGCATAAAATCATCAGGGGGTTGAGGTACCAGGCGGACGGGTGGTCGGGATTGTAGGTAAGCGTGGTATAGACCGCCACGGCCAGCGTGCCGAAGGCTATGGTGCGGTAGCGCAGTCCGACCGCGCCCATCATGGTGAATACGAAGGCCAGCAGGGTGATGGTGGCGAGGAAGGCCGCCGTGTGGGGCAGCGCGGCCTGTACCGCCAGCGAGGAAACGGCAAAGGCCGCCAGCGAAATGCCTATGTTTTTCAAACGGCCGGTCAGGGCGTTGTCCAAATCCACCAGCCCGCCCGCAATCACGCCCAACACCAGCGGAATCGCCACCGCCTCCAGCCGGAAACGGTAAATCAGGCAGGCGATGATGCCCACGCTTATCAGCGAGGGCAGCATGGCGATCAGCTTGGCATTGACGGGAGGGGTTTTGAATTTCATGGTCGGCGGCCTTAGCGGCAAAGGCGGCATTTTACACGCTTTCGCCGGGCCGTCAGAAAGCATCTTCCGCCTGACGGCGGTTTGATTCCCGACCGGGGGCGCGTTGTTCCGACCCGCCCCGATTTAGTCTGAGTTATTTTAAATGTAAAATTGTCTACAATTTATTGAGGGCGGGGCGGGTTTGCTGTATCCTGCCCTCCTTACTTTGGAGGAACACAAAATGGAAAACAATCCGACACCCGCCCTGCCCGCCCCCGATTGGTGGCAGCCCTACGGCGCAATCAATGCGGGCGATACCGCATGGGTGATGACGGCGGCGGTTTTGGTGCTGTTTATGACGTTGCCGGGACTGGCTTTGTTTTACGGCGGCATGGTACGCAAGAAAAACCTGCTCTCGACCATGATGCACAGTTTTTCCATCGCCGCGCTGGTAGGCGTGCTTTGGGTGGCGGTGGGTTATTCGCTGGCGTTCACGCCGGGCAACGCCTTTATCGGCGGGCTGGGCCGTGTGTTTTTGGGCGGTATGGGGGTGGACGCGGCCCGTCAGGCGGTAACGGTGTCGCCCAACGCGCCCACCGTGCCGGAATCGGTGTTTATGTTTTTTCAGATGACCTTTGCCGTAATCTCGACCGCGATTATCACCGGCGCGTTTGCCGAAAGGATGAAATATTCGGCGATGATGCTGTTTTCGGGCCTGTGGTTTCTGCTGGTGTATGTGCCGGCCGCGCACTGGGTTTGGGGCGGCGGCTTTATGAGCGAGGGCGGCGTGTTGGATTACGCGGGCGGCACGGTGGTGCATATCAACGCCGGTATCGCGGGTTTGACCGCCGCGCTGGTTTTGGGCAAACGGGCAGGCTACGGGCGCGAGGCCATGCCGCCGCACAATATGGCGATGACGCTGATAGGCGCGGCCATGCTGTGGTTCGGCTGGTTCGGCTTTAACGCCGGTTCGGCCCTGGCCGCCGATGCCGCCGCAGGCATGGCGATGGCGGTTACGCAGATAGCGGCGGTATTCGGCGCGCTGACCTGGCTGATATGCGAAAGGCTGGCCGGACACAAACCTTCCGCCTTGGGGCTGACCTCCGGCGCGGTATCGGGTTTGGTCGGCATTACCCCGGCGGCGGGATTTGTCGCCCCCTCGGGTGCGGCCGCCATAGGCATACTGACCGCCGCAGCCTGTTATTTGTCCGTAACCGTCATCAAACGCAGACTGGGCTATGATGATTCGCTGGACGCTTTCGGCATTCACGGTTTCGGCGGGCTGGTCGGCGGCATTCTGACCGGGCTGTTTTTCGACAACCGCATATTCGGCGGCGACGCCACTGTAGGCCACCAGCTTTGGATACAGGTGAAAGACGGGCTGATTACCGCCGTGTACAGTGCGGTGATGAGTTTTTTGATTTTGAAGGCGGTGGGGAAAATCTGCGGCGGGCTGCGTGTCGATAGGGATGTCGAACGCGAAGGGCTGGATTTGAACGTGCACGGGGAAAGGGTGGAATAGCCCCCCGCCTGAAAATACGGCGATGCGCGCCTGCATCGGCCATACGCCGCCATATGGCGCATGAGGTTGGGGGATTCGCGCTATAATCCCCCATCCCGGCCAATATCTTTGGGACAAACCCATGCCCCGCAATGCCCCGACCGCCCGACTGCCCCGCCCCGCCATCCGCCGGGCGGCAGTCTGCCCTTGTTTTGCGAAACCCCGCCTTAGCGGGGTTTTTGCCGAATGAAGAAAGGAAACCGAATGCCCAACCCGCTTTACCGA
>JAUMUU010000025.1 GCA_030530545.1 Neisseria sp.
CTGTTCGGCTCGCTGGGTTACGCGAAAAGCAGGCTGTCGGGCGACAACAGCCTGTTGTCCACGCAGCCGCTGAAGGTTATTGCGGGTTTGGACTACGAAAGCCCTAGCGAAAAATGGGGCGTGTTCTCCCGCCTGACTTATCTGGGCGCGAAAAAGGCGCAAGACGCGCAATACACTGTGTATGAAAACAACGGCTGGGGCACGCCTTTGCAGAAGAAGGTGCAGGATTACCCTTGGTTGAATGAGAAGGCCTATGTGTTTGACCTGTATGGTTTTTATAAGCCGGTGAAGAATCTGACCCTGCGTGCGGGGGTGTATAACCTGTTCAACCGCAAATACACCACTTGGGATGCGCTGCGCGGTTTGTACAGTTACAGCACCACCAACTCGGTGGACGCGGACGGCAAAGGTCTGAGCCGTTACCGCGCCCCCGGCCGCAACTACGCCGTATCGCTGGAATGGAAGTTTTAGGATAATAGTTTAAATTCAAATGTTTAACCGTTTTCAGACGGCCAAAAACGCAAAAAAAGGCCGTCTGAAAACCCCTCAACCCTAAAAAAAGGAAACACAATGAGCAACGAAACCACATTTGCCAAAACACTCAAAGAACAAACCACCACCATACACGACAGCGTGGACAACCTGGTGATGTCCGTCCAACCCTTCGTCAGCAACGAAAACTACATCAAGTTTTTGCAACTGCAATCCGTATTCCACAAAGCCGTGGACCACATATACAAAGACCCCGAATTAAACCGAGCCATACCCGAATTGGAATACATGGCGCGTTACGATGCCGTGGTAAAAGACCTGGCCGACTTGGGCGAGCGGCCCTACGAATACGGCAAACCCCTGCCGCACGAAACCGGCAACAAAGCCATAGGCTGGCTCTACTGCGCCGAAGGCTCGAACCTGGGCGCGGCCTTCCTGTTCAAACACGCGAAAAAACTCGATTTTGACGAAGAAAAAGGCGCGCGCCACCTGGCCGCCCATCCGGCCGGACGCGGCAAACACTGGCGTGCCTTTGTCGAACTCCTGAACGCCCTGCCTTTGAGCGAGGCCGCCCAAACAGAAGCGATAGAAGGTGCGAAAGAAGCGTTCGCCTTCTACAAAGTCGTGTTGCGCGAAACCTTCGGCCTGCCCGAAGGCGCGGAAGCCCCCGAGGGCATGAAGGCGCACCGCCACTAAACAAAAAAACCGTGCGGAATTTCGCGTTCCGCACGGTTTTTCCCATAAGGCCGGACTAATCCGCCGCCGTTTCAAAAGCCTTGTCCTTAAACTGCGTATTGGGCACATTGACAATCAGCGGGTCGATTTTGCCTATGGCCTTCACATCCTTGCCCGGATAATCCAAATGATGCAGGAAATAACGGATACAGTTCAAACGGGCGCGTTTCTTATCGTCCGAACGGATAACCGTCCAAGGCGCGTCCCCCGTGTGCGTATGGAAGAACATAGCGTTCTTCGCCTCCGTATAATCATCCCAGCGGTCCAGCGACTGAATATCCACGGGCGAAAGCTTCCAGTGTTTCAAAGGATCGTCGCGGCGCGACAAAAAGCGGCGCAACTGCTCCTCGCGCGACACCGAAAACCAAAACTTAAACAAATGCAGGCCGCTGTTTACCAACATCCTTTCCAACTCCGGCACCTGGCGCATAAACAACAAATACTCCTGCGGCTGGCAAAAGCCCATCACCCGCTCCACGCCTGCGCGGTTGTACCACGAACGGTCGAAGAACACCATCTCGCCCGCCGTGGGCAGATTTTGGACATAACGCTGGAAATACCACTGGCCGCGTTCCGTTTCGGTCGGTTTTTCCAAAGCCACCACACGCGCGCCGCGCGGGTTCAAATGCTCCATAAAGCGTTTTATCGTGCCGCCCTTGCCCGCAGCATCCCGCCCTTCAAACAGGCTGACTATGCGCTGGCCCGAATCCTTCACCCAGCTTTGCACCTTCAGCAGCTCGACCTGCAGATTGCGCTTTTCGCGTTCGTAAACGCGGCGGCTCATGCGGGTGCGGTAGGGGTAATTTTCGGGCAGGGGCGCATTGGCCGCGTCCTCGTCGCTGACCTTGCCCTGATGATTCATCACAGCTTCCTCAAAAACCTTCAAACGGTCTTGGGTATCACCGACATCGACTTCCTCAAACGGCTGCAGCTGGTGTTCCGACATGACATACTCCTTAATTAACGGTTTCGCCCGGTTTTAAAAAACCTAATCAAAAATAACCGGATAATATAATTTCAACGTACTTTGAAACGGCATATTTGCCGCAAATCCCTATTGCCGCCTTCCCTGCCTTGTTTTGTGCAGCCGAAACAAGGGCCGCAGGGCTTGGGCGCAAAGGCAGGCAGGGCAGGATTTTAAAACATCATTAACTTATAATGACTTATAATTAACCTTATCTTGAACCCACGTTAATTTTACACTTTTTGACTAATCTATAGTAGATTAAGTTAGGATTTGGGCGGCAAAACCCGCCCGGCGGCGGTTTCTCCACCGTTTCGCTATATAATCCCCCCTTTTGCCCCTACAAACCGCCATGCCATATTTCGTCCTGCTGGACCAAGCCTGCAACGGCCCGGCCGCCCTGATGCAAAATCTGGAATACAGCGACTTCCTCCATCCGGATAACCTGAACGATTTGGACGGCCTGCTGGCGCAAGGCTGGCGGCGCGGCCTGCACCTTTTCCTTGCCGCCGATTATGATTTCGGCCTGCCGCCGCACAACCTGCCCGCGACCGAAGGCGGCATCCTCGCCCTACATTGGTTTGCCGGCAAACAAAACACCGATGCCGCAACATGGCTGGCCGCACATGAAGACGGCGGCCCCGCCGGCATCTCGCGCCCGCAAATATCGCGCAGCCGCGAAGAATACCTAAACGACATCGCCGAAATCCAAGCCGCCATCGCACGCGGCGACTGCTACCAAATCAACCACACCGTCCGCCTGCACCTGAATGCCTACGGCGACCCCGTCCGCCTCTACCGCCGCCTGCGCCAGCCCGTCCCCCATGCCGCGCTCGCCTGCCTGCCCGATGAAAACGGCGGCGAAACCTGGACGCTCTGCTTTTCGCCCGAACTCTTTTTAAACATCTCCCCCGACGGCCTGATTACCGCCGAACCCATGAAAGGCACTGCGCCGATTTTAAACGACGGCCGCGACGGCCAACGCGCCGCCGAATTGCAGTCCGACCCGAAAAACCGCGCCGAAAACGTGATGATAGTCGATTTGCTGCGCAACGACCTGGGCAAAATCGCCCAAACCGGCGGCGTGCGCGTCCCCGCGCCGTTCACAGTCCGCCCCTTCGGCGGCGTATGGCAGATGACCAGCCGCATAGAGGCACGGGCAAAAACAGGCACGACCGCCGCCGACCTCTTCCGCGCCGCCTTCCCCTGCGGCAGCATCACCGGCGCACCCAAGCGCAAAAGCATGGAAATCATAGGCGCGCTCGAAACCGAACCGCGCGGCCTCTACACCGGCAGCATAGGCTGCCTCCAACCCTGCGCGGGCGGACTCGGTTTCAGCGGCACGCTCAACGTCGTCATCCGCACCCTGCAGCTAAGCCCCGCGCCGCCCGCAAGCGGCCTGCCGCCCTACCGCGCCGTGTACGGCGTAGGCTCGGGCATAGTGGCCGACAGCGACCCCGAAGGCGAATATCGCGAATGCGGCTGGAAAGCGCGCTTTTTAACCGGCCTTGCCCCCGAATTCGGCCTGTTTGAAACCATGCGCGCCGAAAAAGGCCGTATCGCCCTGCTGGACAACCATTTAAACCGTCTGAAAACCTCGGCCGCCGCCCTAAACCTCAATTTTCCCGACGATGCGGAACAACAAATCCGCCGCCGTTTGGCCGGATTGCCCGACCAAGGCGCGTACCGCGTCAAAGCCGCCCTGTTTCCGGACGGTTTGCGGCTGGAACACGCCCCCTTGCCCGACCTGCCGCCCGCGCCCGACATCATCTTGTCCGATACCCCCTTGCCCGATTGCGACTACCTGCGCCGCTTCAAGACCACCCGCCGCGAAACCTTAGACCAAGGCTGGCGGCAGGCCGAGGCGCAAGGCGCGTTCGACAGCCTGTTCTTCAACCGCGCGGGCGAACTGCTGGAAGGCGGCCGCAGCAGCGTCTTCGTCCGCTTCGGCGGCGAATGGCACACCCCGCCGCTGGAACTGGACATCCTGGACGGCATCATGCGGCGGCAAATCCTGCTGCGGCCGCAGCAATATCTCGGCACAAACCGCGTTTTGGAAAGCCGCATCAGCCGCGCCCGCCTCATGCGGGCGGACGAAATCCGCCTGTGCAACGCCCTGCGCGGCCTGTCCGCGGCCGGCGCAATACGAAAGCGCGAAGATTAAATTTCATTCTTCATCATTGGCTTAAAGCAAAACAAATACAGACTTGGCGATACAGATATTGACTAATATCCCCATCATCCGTACAATGCCCGACTTCACAAGACGGAGTAATGGCTGAGAGGCTGAAGGCACCTCCCTGCTAAGGAGGCATGTGGGGTTAACCTGCATCGAGGGTTCGAATCCCTCTTACTCCGCCACACTACACCAAGCCAAGTTACAGCAACTTGGCTTTTTCCTTATCCGCCATCCGCAAACCACGCGCAACGCCCCGGCATCCCAAGGTTTTATGCCTTCTAACTCACTATATTTAAATCCGCTATAAATTTAAATCGGCATCAGGCAGGCCGATTTGGTTTAAAATCCAACCGCTGCATCCCAACCGAAACCGAAAAGGAAGCCTATGATTACCCCGCAGCAGGCGATAGCCCGCCTGATAGACAACAACGAACTCTTTTATGACGAAATGACAGACCTGATGCGGCAGATTATGGGCGGGCAGGTATCGCCCGAACAGTTGGCCGCCATCCTGACGGGGCTGCGCATCAAAGTGGAAACGGTATCCGAAATCACCGCCGCCGCCGCCGTAATGCGCGAATTTGCCACCCCCGTGCCGCTGGAAGATGCCGCCGATGTGGTCGATATAGTCGGCACGGGCGGCGACGGGGCGAAAACCTTCAACATCTCCACCACGGCCATGTTTGTCGCGGCGGCGGCAGGCGCGAAAGTGGCCAAACACGGCGGCCGTTCCGTATCCTCGTCCAGCGGTGCGGCGGACGTGGTGGAACAAATGGGCGCGTCCGTTTCCCTTACCCCGCAACAGGTGGCGCAATCCATAGCCCAAGTCGGCATAGGCTTTATGTTCGCCCCCAACCACCACAGCGCCATGCGCCATGTCGCGCCCGTGCGCCGCGCCCTGGGCTTCCGCAGCATCTTCAATATTTTGGGGCCGCTGACCAATCCGGCGGGCGCGCCCAACCAATTATTGGGCGTGTTCCACAAAGATTTGTGCGGCATCTTGTCGCGCGTGCTGCAGCAGCTGGGCTCCAAACATGTCTTGGTGGTGTGCGGCAGCGACGGCTTGGACGAAATCACCCTGACGGGCGAAACTTATGTGGCGGAACTGAAAGACGGCCGCATCAGCGAATACGCCTTATCGCCGCAGCAGTTCGGCATGGCCCTGCGCCGCAATCTGGACGAAATCCGCGTGGATAATGCCGCCCAATCCTTGGCGGTCATGAATGCCGTATTGGAAGGGCAGGAGGGTGCGGCACGCGACATCGTGCTGCTCAATGCCGCCGCCGCACTGTATGCGGGCAATGTCGTTTCCGATATGGAGGACGGTGTTGAAACCGCCAAGGCCGCAATAGACAGCGGCCGGGCCAAGGCCAAACAGCGGGAATTTATCGCCTTTACGCAACAAATCGCCTGACATGGCGGAAGCGGGACATGACGACAGATAAAAACCGCTGTCCCGCGCCGTCATGGCGGGTGTGGTGCTGCCCTGTTTCCCCTATCCCAAACCGGGATGGTTTATTTTGAAGGGCGGCGGCGGTTTTGGCGGGAATTTTTTTTGCGCGGGCGTGGTCGGGCTGCCGTTTTTCCTGCCGCACCTTTGGGCGCGCAAAATTATCGCTGCCGAAAAACCGCAATGCCCGTCCGCGTAGCCCCGCGTGTTGCCGTAAAGCCGAAACCGCATTATAATCCGCCGCTTTCATCCACCCGCTGCAAAGAAAGGAGCACATCATGACACCAACCATCATCCGCTCAATCAAACTTTGCAGCCCGATGATCGTTTAGGCGCACGCCATCCCTATCGCGGCAAATCAGCCGCATCCCTTACGCCCGCATCGGGCTGCTTTCCATCATTCCGCGCAAGCGCGGCCGTCTGAAAAAAACAGGCGACGTTTTTTGCGCCCGCAAGAAAGCAGAACAACATGGGCAATCCCATTTCAAACAACAACATCACCATCATCGCCGATTCCGACACCTGGATAGAAGGCAATGCCGTCCGCCAGCTCGAAACCACAGCCAAACTGCCGCAGATGCTGCGCGTGGCCGGAATGCCCGACCTGCATCCCGGACGCGGCTATCCCGTGGGGGCGGCGTTTTTCAGCGGCGGCCGTTTTTATCCCGCGCTCATCGGCAACGACATAGGCTGCGGCATGGCCTTGTGGCAGACCGACCTGCCCGCCGCCAAAGCCAAGCCCGCCAAACTGGCCAAACAGCTGGGCAGCATAGATGCGCCCTTAGGCCAAGATTGGCAGGAAAGGATAGGCGAAATCCTGCCCGACCATCCCTTTCAGTCATCCCTGGGCACAATAGGCGGAGGCAACCACTTTGCCGAACTGCAAACAATCGATACCGTCTACCATGCCGGCCTGCTGCCTGGCGGATTCCAAACCGACCGCCTGCAACTTTTGGTACACAGCGGTTCGCGCGGTTTGGGGCAGGAGATACTGCGCCGCCATGTTGAACGCTTCGGCCATAACGGCCTGGCCGAAGGCAGCCCCGAAGCGGCGGATTATTTGGCCGAACACCGGTCCGCCCTTGAATTCGCCCGCGCCAACCGCCTGCTCATTGCCGAAAGGATGCTGGCACGGTGGCACGGCGGCGGCGAATGCCTGCTCGACATCCACCACAATTTCCTGCAACAGGCCGAAATCGGCGGCCAAAGCGGCTGGCTGCACCGCAAAGGCGCAACCCCGTCCGACTGCGGCATGGTCGTGATACCCGGTTCGCGCGGCGACTACAGCTATCTAGTGCAACCCGCCGCCGACTGCGCCCTTTCCCTAAACTCGCTGGCACACGGCGCGGGGCGCAAATGGCAGCGCGGCGAATGCAAAGGCCGCTTGTCGCACAAGTATACCGCCGACAGCCTGCGCCGCACCGCCTTCGGCAGCATCGTGGTGTGCGAAGACAAAGCCTTGATTTTTGAAGAAGCCCCGCAAGCCTACAAAAACATAGACGGTGTGATAGCCGCCATGCAAAACGCCGGACTCATCACACCCGTGGCGCGGCTCAAACCCGTATTGACCTACAAAACCGGCGGCAACTGCAGGGGCGAAGCATGAAAATCATCAGTAAATTTAAAGATTTTTACGACCATGCAGTCGCCAAATACGGCATAGACCCCGTGCTGGTGTTCGACCGCCGCCAGCCGCCCGAAGCCGAAATCCTGCACAGCCTGCCCAAGCCGCCGGCCGAATGGGAAAAAGAATACGGCGCGTGCGCCGTGGTATCGGAACTGTATATAGGCAATTTGCGCGTATACCTGTTTGCCACAGACGAAAAAGTCTATACGTCTTACGATGTCGGGCAAAATTTCGGCAAAAAATACGGTCGGTTCAGCATACGGGCCATCCGTTTCCAAGACGGCGCGGAATATGCCCTGCCGCAATACGGCAATTACTATTGGGCCTGGCATGACGAAATCCAAAATACCGATTTTCAAGCCGCCCGCCGCAACCGCGACGGCACAATCTTGAAACCCTACCGCGACATCCCGCTGCTGCTGGTGTATTACGCCGACCCCAACCGCCCGACGCGCATGAACCTGCAACGGGATTTTGCCGCCAACCCGCAACTTTCCGCCCTCGGCATCTACATAGATCCCGATATCGTGTGGCAGAACATCTGCGAATACCTGTCGCAGCTCAAAAGCGAAGCCGAAACCAGCCCGCCCGTGCCGGATAAGGCCAAAATCGGCAACAAGGGATTTGACGAAAAATATTCCTTCCGCCCCAAGATGAAAAGGAAATAAAAGATGATTTATTTACAGATATCCACTGCCCAAGGGCCTGCCGAATGCCGCATCTTCGCCCGCTTCGTTTTGAAAAAACTGCTGGCGGAAGCCCGGGCGCGGGGTGTGAAGGCGGAGATTGCGGACGAAACGGCCGACAAACACGGCATCCTGTCGGCGGTTTTAACGTTGGAAGGCGAAGCCGCCGATACGCTGGCGCAAAGCTGGCAGGGAACGCTGCAATGGGTGTGCGCCAGCCCCGTCCGCCCGAAGCACCCGCGCAAAAACTGGTATATAGGCATATTCCGCCTGCCCGAAAAACCCGAAATGCCGTCCGAGGGCGAAATCGAATTCCAAACCTGCCGTTCGGGCGGCAAAGGCGGCCAACACGTCAATAAAACCGAATCGGCCGTGCGCGCCACCCACAAAGCCAGCGGATTGAGCGTGCGGGTGGAAAGCGGCCGCAGCCAGCACGCCAACAAAAAGCGCGCGTTGGAACTTCTGGCATACAAACTGGCCGAACAGCAAAGCGCGCAAAACGCGGATTATGCCAAACAGCGGCACAGCGGCCTCTACCAGGTCGAACGCGGCAACCCGAAACGGGTGTTTGAAGGGGAAGATTTCCGCGAGCGCAGGGTTTGAGCGGGTAAGGAATCGCGGGATACGGCAAACGTATCCCGTTTTTTATGGCGGATAAGCATAACAGCGGTATATTTGGCGTACGGGCCTACACATCCGACACGGCCTGATGTTTATCTGATAGCCGTTTGCGAACGGGGATGTTTGCACTTCGAAGGGGAGTTTTTGGGAACGCCATAGAGTCATGTAACGCGGGCTAAGCCCGCGATTTTTCGTTTCCGCCCCGTTTCGCGGGTTAAGCCAAAGCATGAGAATCGTTAAATGCACGTTCTTACTTGTATAGTGAATTAAATTTAAACCAGTACGGCAGGGCGTGCCAACGCCGTATCATTGCAATTTTAATTCACTATACAATCCAGGCAAGTGCAGGTTGGGTAAACCGTCAAGTTATCCGAAACGTTGGGTTTGCAACCCAGCCTACCTTTACCTTAACTATATTCGTGGCGTTCTCCTGGTAGTAGGTGTAAGAGTCTTAATCCCCGTGCGGGGAGTTTTTGGAAACTCGCAGGCGGCATTTTTTACCTTTGTTCCCAATAATTTGCGAAGGCAGTTTTCAGCTTTTTCGTTTCTGATAAATATACAGTTCTTTAATGGTAAAAGCCGCGAAAAAACGTACAAACTTCCCCTGCAGCCTACCCGCAAGGGCGGGCGACGGGCGGCATTCTAAACTCCTGCCGCCCGTTTTGTAACCGCAAAATCAAGAAACCGCATTGCCGCCTTTCGGGGCGGCCGTTGCGCCTAGCCCAAAAACAGGCGGTAGGCGGCGTTGGCGGTGTGGTCTTCGAAAACATAGCCGACTTTGTTTAAGAAATCGGCAAAGGCGGTTTGGTCTTCAGGCGGTACGTCTATGCCCACCAGTACGCGGCCGTAGTCCGCGCCGTGGTTGCGGTAGTGGAACAGGGTGATGTTCCAGCCGCTTTGCATGTTTTCCAGAAAACGCGCCAGCGCGCCCGGGCGTTCGGGAAATTCGAAACCGAAGAGTTTTTCGTTTTCTACCCGGTGGGTCCGCCCGCCGACCATATAGCGGATGTGGGTTTTGGCGATTTCGTCTTCGGTCAGGTCGGTGCAGGACAGTCCGGCGGCGGCCAGTTCCGCGCCGATTTTCGCCGGCTCGTCCGCATCGGCCGTCTGGATGCCGACAAAGATGTGCGCGGTTTTGCTGTCGCCGTAGCGGTAGTTGAATTCGGTGATGTTGCGCTTGCCCAAGAGTTTGATGAATTTCAAAAAGCTGCCCGGCCTCTCGGGTATGGATACGGCAAAGATGCCCTCGTTGCCCTCGCCCAGTTCGCTGCGTTCGGAAACGTGGCGCAGGCGGTGGAAGTTCATGTTTGCGCCGCTGTTTACCGCTATCAGGGTGCGGCCTTCGCATTTTTCGCGCGCAATGTAGGCTTTCAGCCCCGCCAGGGCCAATGCGCCCGAGGGTTCGGTGATGCTGCGGTTGTCGTCAAAGATGTCTTTCAGTGCGCCGCAAATGTCGTCCGTATCGACCAGGATGATGTCGTCCAAAAGGTCGCGGCAGAGGGCGAAGGTGGTCTCGCCCACCAGTTTGACCGCCGTGCCGTCCGCAAACAGCCCCACGTCTTTGAGTTCCACCCTTTGCCCCGCGTCTATCGAACGCTTCATGGCGCAGGCATCGAAGGTTTCCACGCCTATGACTTTGATTTCGGGGCGGACGTTTTTGATGAAGGCCGCAATCCCCGCCGCCAGGCCGCCCCCGCCTATGGGGACGAATACCGCGTCTATGGGCTTGGGGTGCTGGCGGATGATTTCCATGCCTATGCTGCCTTGTCCGGCAATGACATCGGGGTCGTCAAAGGGCGGGATGTAGGCCAGACCTTTTTCTGCGGCCAGCCTCATGGCGCAGGCGTAGGCATCGTCGAAGGATACGCCGCTGAGTACGACTTCGCCGCCCCTGGCCCTGACTGCGTTTATTTTGATTTGCGGGGTGGTTTCGGGCATGACTATGGTGGCTTTGCAGCCCAAAAGTTGCGCCGACATGGCCACGCCCTGGGCATGGTTGCCCGCGCTGGCGGTAATCACGCCCTTGGCCAGCAGTTCGGGCGGCAGTTTGGCCATTTTGTTGTATGCGCCGCGTATTTTGAAGGAAAACACGGGCTGCAAATCCTCCCGTTTGAGCAGGATGCGGTTTTTCAGGCGGCGCGACAGGGCGGCGGCGTTTTCCAGCGGGGTCTCCTTTACGATGTCGTAAACGGAAGAGGTCAGGGTGCGGGTGAGGTAGTCGGCGTAGGGTCGGGTGTCCATGGGTGTTCCTTGTTGTTTCACGTCCCGGCAGGGGCGGGCAAAAGGCAAAACCATACCCGCCCGCCCCCGTCTAGGCAAGAAAAAATGTTAGCAAGGGCAATACCTGCAGGTATAATGCGGCTTTTGTGCGCTGCTGGGCGGCGAGATTGCAAGCAAAAAGGAATTTTGATGAGAAAAACCTTGACCGTATTGGTTTTGACGGCCGTTTTCGGCATTCAGGCGGTTGATGCCGCCAGGAAACACCGCCGTCATCGTTCCGCACCGGCCGCTGCCGCTGCCACCGCCGCGACTGCCGCATCCGCCCCCGAGGCCGGGGAGGAAGACCAGCTTCCGCCCGAGCCCGTCCCCAAAGCCGATACCGCCCCCGAAATCTCCGCCGCCGCCTATTTGGTGCAGGATTTGCAAAGCGGGCAGATTCTGACGGGGAAAAACCTCGATACGCCGGTAGAACCGGCTTCGCTGACCAAGCTGATGACGGCTTATCTGACGTTTAAGGCTTTGGACGAGGGGAAATTGAAGCACGAACAAATGCTCACGCCGTCTGAAAACGCCTGGAGGGCGGAGGGTTCGCGTATGTTTGTCAATGCGGGCAAACCGGTGTCCGTAGGCGACCTGCTCAAGGGGCTGATAGTCCAATCGGGCAACGATGCGGCCATCACCCTGGCCGAAGGCTTGGGCGGCAGCGAAGAGGGTTTTGTCAAAATGATGAATGCCGAAGCCAAACGGCTGGGCATGAACCACACCCATTTCACCAACTCCACCGGCCTGCCCGGCGAGGGTCATACCACGACCGTGCGCGACCTGGCCATCCTGTCTGCCGCCATCATCCGCGATTTTCCCAAATACTATCCGATTTATTCGATGCAGTCGTTCAAATACAACAACATCGAACAACCCAACCGCAACCTGCTGCTTTACCGCGACCCCAACGTGGACGGCCTGAAAACCGGCCATACATCCAGCGCGGGCTACAACCTGATAGCATCCAGCAAGCGCAACGGCCGCCGCGTGGTGTCGGTGGTCGTGGGAGCGGACAGCATAGAATCGCGCGCCACCGAAAGCAGCAAGCTGCTGAACTGGTCGCTGCAGGCTTTCGACACGCCGAAAACCTATGATGCCGGTCAGGCCATTTCCAAAGTGAGGGTTTATAAAGGCGGCAGCGATACGGTGGACATAGGTTTTTTAGAGCCGGTTTATATTACCGTCCCGCATAACGAGGGGGCGAAAATCAAGCCCGTGCTGGAAACCGTGCAGCCGGTTTTGGCACCTATAGAAAAGGGCAAGCCGCTGGGCAAGCTGAAGATTACCTACAACGGCCAAGTGATAGCCGAACGCCCCGTGGTGGCCTTGACTGCGGTTGAGGAAGCCGGCTTTTTCGGCCGTTTGTGGGACAGCATAGTCCTGTGGTTTACCAGCCTGTTTGCGGACGAATGATTATATAGCTAAATTACTTCATTTTTGATACGCAGCTTGCCGATTTTCGTCATTCCCGCGCAGGCGGGAATCCATTTTAAATTTCAGAAACTATTTTTCAAATCAAGGTTTCTCAGGTTTCACGATGGATTCCCGCCTGCGCGGGAATGACGTAATTTGATGATATGATGTATTTAAAATTAAGTATGTTTGCTATAGTGAATTCTAGTGGATTAAAATAAAAATGAGACAAGGCGGCGAGCCTTAGCCTTGCAATTTTAATCCACTGTATTTTTGCATATGGAAAACGGGGCGGCCTATCGGCTGCCCCGTTTTTTAACGCGGATTTACGATTATGATAAATAACATATTGTAAATAATGGGGTTTTAAGATTACAGCCCTGCCTTGCAGGCCTTACTCGGGGATACAAAACAATCCATTCGGCGAAACCGGGCCTCAAATTGGCGAAAGCCGCTCAGGCAACCTGGGTCTGATGTTCGCCGCCGTTGCGCTCGCGGATAAGCCCCAAGCGGTAAACCGTTTCGCCTTGTCCGGTTAAAAATGCCTGCACCGCATCGGCATCTTCTTCGGCAATCACAACCACCATGCCTATGCCGCAGTTGAAGGTGCGGTACATTTCCTGCGTGTCCACATTGCCTGCCTGTTGCAGCCATCGGAACAGCTTGGGCAATTCCCACGCTTGGGCGTCGATTTGGGCGACGGTGTTTTCCGGCAGGATGCGCGGCACGTTTTCAGTGATGCCGCCGCCGGTGATGTGCGCCATGCCTTTGACGGTGAATTTTTCCAAAGCGGCCAGAATCGGTTTCACATACAGGCGGGTCGGGGCGATGACGGCTTCGCGCAGGGTTTTGCCTTGGTCGAACTCGGCATCCAAATCGGGACGGTCGCGCTCTATGATTTTGCGGATGAGGGAATAGCCGTTGGAATGCGCGCCGTTGGAAGCCAGACCCAATACGATGTCGCCCGCTTTGATGCTGCGGCCGTTGATGACGCGCTCTTTTTCGACCACGCCGACGGCAAAGCCCGCCAAGTCGTATTCGCCTTCGGGATACATGCCGGGCATTTCGGCGGTTTCGCCGCCGATGAGGGCGCAGCCGGACTCTTCGCAACCTTGGGCTATGCCTTTAATCACATCGGTGGCGCGGTCTACGTCGAGTTTGCCGCAGGCGAAATAATCGAGGAAGAACAAGGGTTCTGCGCCTTGCACCAGAATGTCGTTCACGCTCATGGCGACGAGGTCTATGCCTACGGTGTCGTGTTTGTCCCAGTCGAAGGCGAGTTTGAGCTTGGTGCCCACGCCGTCTGTGCCGCTGACGAGGACGGGGTTTTGGTATTTTTTGCCGATTTCGACCAATGCGCCGAAGCCGCCCAAACCGCCCAACACTTCGGGGCGCATGGTGCGTTTGGCCAAGGGTTTGATGTTTTCGACCAGTCGGTCGCCCGCGTCTATGTCTACGCCTGCGTCGCGGTAGCTTAGGGATTCGCTCATGTTGTCGGCTTTCTCGGTTTTGCAAACAGGGTTGGAAGAAATCGGCGGCATTTTACCAGTTTCACGCTTTTTTGTCGGGCTTGGCGGAGGTTTTGTGGGGCGGGCGGGCATGGCCGTGTTATGCTTTGCCGTTTTGTTTGTTTAGGTTGGTCTGTTATGTATATGAGGAAGAAGCGCGGCCTGTCGCCCTGGCTGCCCTGTGCGGCGTTTTTTGTTGCCGCAAGCTGGCTGGTGCTGGCTTTGCGCGATATTCTGACACCGTTTATCGTGGCGGCGGTTTTGGCCTATATTTTGAATCCGCTGGTGGAAAAGCTGCGCGACAAGGGTGTGTCGCGCGGCCCGGCATCTATGCTGGTGATGATGTCCGCTCTGTTTTTGCTGCTGGCCTTTTTGCTGGTTCTGATACCTATGTTATTGACTCAGTTTCAGAATCTGGCCAATCGTCTGCCGCAGTTGTTGGATTTTGTCCAAAATAAGGCCCTGCCTTGGTTTAACGGTCATTTCGGGGAACATCTCCTGCTGAATAAGGAAACTTTGTTGGGCTGGCTGCAAAGCCATACCGGAACGCTGCAAAATACGGCTTCGAAAATCGCGCCGGCCCTGGTGGAGCAGGGCGGGGCCTTGGCCTCGGGTTTGACCGATGCCGTGCTGCTGCCGCTGCTGCTGTATTATTTTTTGTATGATTGGCAGCGTTGGTCGCACGGTATACGGGTTTTGATTCCGCGCCGCTTTATTGACGGCTATGTCCGTATAGGCGGGGAGATTGATGAGGTGTTGGGCGAGTTTTTGCGCGGCCAGTTGATGGTGATGCTGATTATGGGGGTGGTTTACGGCGTGGGGCTGATGCTGACGGGGCTGGATTCGGGTTTTGCCATTGGGATGGTTGCCGGCCTGCTGGTGTTTGTGCCTTATTTGGGTGCGTTTACAGGGCTGATGCTGGCCACTGTGGCGGCCTTGCTGCAGTTTGGTTCGTGGCAGGGTTTGGTTTTGGTGTGGCTGGTGTTTGTGGTCGGCCAGCTTTTGGAGAGTTTTTTGGTTACGCCCAAGATAGTCGGCGACCGCATCGGTTTGTCGCCGTTTTGGGTGATTTTTTCGTTGATGGCGTTTGGGCAGTTGATGGGGTTTGTCGGTATGCTGGTAGGCCTGCCGCTGGCCGCCATCTGCCTGGTGTTGTTGCGGGAGGGGGCGCAGGTGTATTTCGGCAGTGCGTTTTACAGGCGTGAGAGGTGAGGGGAAACGGAATCCGGGAGGATTCCGTTTTTTTTTGCGTTTAGATTTCGAAGCTGCCGGTGTCGTTGTTCGCGCTGCCTATCATGCCGGCGGCTACGGTGTGGTTGGTGGCTTCGTCTATCAGGATGAATGCGCCCAAGGCGGGGTTTTCGGTGTAGGGTACGGCGTTAAGCGGTTGCTGCAGGGTGATGTCCAGCCTGCCTATGTCGTTGGTTTTCAGGGTGTCGGCGGCGGTTACGCGGCTCAGGGTGTGTACGTCCCAAACGTAGCTGATGCTTTTGATTTTGGCGGCGGTGGTGCGGGTGGTGTGTTTGAGCAGGTAGCGGCGGCCGGTGTTGAGCGGGGTGTCGTCAAACCAGCAGACGGCGGCTTGGATTTGTTTGACGGGCGTTACGGGGCTGTCGGCGGCCAGGATGGCGTCGCCGCGCGAGATGTCGATGTCGCGGTCCAGTGTTACGGTCAAGACTTCGCCTGCGGCGGCTTCTTGGGCCAAACCCCGGGGGGTGTGGATTTGGGCGATGTGCGCGCTGTGTCCTGCAGGCAGGATTTTGACTGCGTCGCCGGTTTTCAGGCGGCCCGCTTCCAGCCTGCCCTGATAACCCCTAAAGTCGTCGCTGCTGCTGCCGTCTTGGCGTGCTACGCGTTGGACGGGGAAGAAGGCGGGCAGGTTTTCGGCCTGCGATGCGGCGGCGGGCAGGCCTTCGAGCAGGGGCAGCAGGGGTTCGCCCTCATACCAGGGGGTGTTCGCGCTGGGATGGACGATGTTGTCGCCGCCCAACGCGCTGATGGGGATGAAGCGGATGTCGGCGTTCAGGCCGATTTGGGCGGCCAGTTTCCGGTAGGCGGCAACGATTTTTTCGTAGGCCTCGCGGTCGAAATCGAGCAGGTCCAGTTTGTTTACGGCGACTATGATGTGCGGCGTGCCCAGCAGTTTCAAAATCGCGCTGTGGCGTTTGGTTTGCGGCAGCAGGGCGGGTTCTGCGCCGGAAAAATCGACGCGGGCCGCGTCTATCAGGATGATGGCGGCATCGGCGGTGGACGCGCCCGTTACCATGTTGCGGGTGTATTGTTCGTGTCCGGGGGTGTCGGCGATGATGAATTTGCGCTTGGGGGTGGCGAAGTAGCGGTAGGCCACGTCTATGGTAATGCCTTGTTCGCGTTCGGCGGCCAGGCCGTCCGTCAGGCTGGCAAAGTCGGGCGTTTGGCCGTTTTGCGCCGCCTGGTCGAGTTTGGCAAGCTGGTCGGTCAATAGGGTTTTGCTGTCGTAGAGCAGGCGGCCTATGAGGGTGGATTTGCCGTCATCTACGCTGCCGGCGGTGATGAAGCGCAAAACGGGGGCGGTTGTCGGTGTGGTCATGGGGTTTCCTTTTTCAGACGGCTTGAAATTGGACGGTAATGTAAACAGCCCGTCTGAAAAAGGGAAAGAATGCTTGCTTGTAAGCAAAGACGAATCGGCTATATATAGTGAATTAAAATTGCAATAATACGGCGTTGGCGCGCCTTGCCCCGTTTTTATTTTAATCCGCTATATATCGGCCGTTCAGCTCCAAAAATACCGGACGATGTGGAAGAACACGGGGGCGGCGAAGCAGACGGAATCGACGCGGTCCAACATACCGCCGTGGCCGTGTATCATATTGCCCCAGTCTTTCACGCCGTAGTCGCGCTTGATGGCCGACATGACCAGTCCGCCGAAAAAGCCCATCAGGCAGACAATCAGGCCTATGAGTGCGGCCTGCCAAACGGAAAAGGGCGTAATGGGGGTGATGAGCGCGGCCAGGCAGGTGGCGGACAAAATGCCGCCCACCGTTCCCGAGACGGTTTTGGAGGGGGACAGGGAGGGCATGATTTTCGCCCCGCCTATGAGTTTGCCCCAAACATATTGCAACACGTCCGAGGCCTGCACCACGCCGATTAGGAAAATCAGCAGCAGGATGTTGTTTTGTTTGTCAAAGCCATCGAGCTGCAAAAACAGCAGGGCGGGGACGTGGGAGAGGCAGAAGATGCAGACCATGGCCATCCATTGGGTTTTGGCGGCGCGTTCGAGGAAGTGGGCGGTTTGGCCGCTCATGCTGGCGATGATGGGCAGGGTGAGGAAGGCGTAGACGGGGATGAAGACGGCGAACATGCCGTACCATTCCTTCCACACCAGATAATACTGGATGGGCAGCAGCAGGTAGAAACAGACAAGCATACTGTAATAATCGCTGCGGCGGCGGTAAACCAAAGTCATAAATTCGCGCAGGGCGGAAAAGGAAATCATAAAAAACAAGATAACCGTGCCGGTTTTGCCGAATTGGAAGGCGGCGAACAACACCAGAATCATCAGCCACCAGGCATAGATGCGGGCGTTGAGGTTGGCGATGGCGGGGTTTTGCGCGCCCTTGGCATGTTTGAGCCACTGCCCTATCAGCGAGGCGGCGGCCAGGATGGCGAAGACGGTGGGGAAAATGCTGCCGGCGTGGGGGGCGTTGGCGATGGCCGATGGGGTGGATAGGGATATCATGGTGTCTTTCGTCAAATCTTCGTTATCGCAGGCCCGCCTTGCATGGGAAAAGGTTTCGGCCATATCATAGGAACGCGGCCTTTGAAAGCGGAGGCGCGGCAGTGCCGAATATAGCGGATAAATCGGTTTTCCGCCACGGCGGCCGTTTGCGGCCGGTTCTGCCTTGTGTTTTGAAACATGAAATTGAAAGGGATTTTTATGACTCTTGCTTATTGGTGTGTTTTCGCGGTGATTTTTATGCCTTTGGGTTGTGCTGCTTATGCGAAAAAGGCGGCTGGTTTTGATTTTGCGCGCGACAACGGCAATCCGCGCGGTTTTCTGGCCAAAGCCGAAGGGGTGGCGGCCAGGGCGAATGCGGCGCAGCAGAATTGTTTTGAGGCTTTTGCGCCGTTTGCCGCCGGTGTGGTTATCGCGCAGGTTTCGGGCAATGCGGCGCAATTGACGGTTAATGTTTTGGCGGTATTGTTTGTTTTGTGCCGCTTGGCCTTTGTGTATTTTTATTTGGCCGACAAGCCGCAATTGCGTTCCCTGTCTTGGGTGGGCGGTTTTTTGGCCACGCTGGGGCTGTTTGTGGCGGCGGTATAGGCCGCCGGGTTGGGAAACGCCGTCCGCATTGGTTTTCGGACGGCGTTTTTTATCCGCCCATTGCCGCCAAAAGCTCGGCCTGGTGTTCGGCAATCAGGGCGTTGGTGATTTCTTCCA
>JAUMUU010000026.1 GCA_030530545.1 Neisseria sp.
CCGCCGCCACCATTTCATAGGCTTCGTCCCAGTTGGAACGCACGAAGCCGCCCAAACCGCGCTGGGATTTGTAGGATTGGGAACGTTCGGGGTCTTCGACTATCCATTTCCACGCTTCTATGGGGTCTTTGGTTTTGCGCGCTTCGCGCCACAATTCGGCCAGCGCGCCGCGCATCATGGGGTATTTGATGCGTTGGGCGGAATAGACGTACCAACTGTAGGACGCGCCGCGCGGGCAGCCGCGCGGTTCGTGGTTGGGCAGGTCGGGACGGGTGCGCGGATAGTCGGTCTGCTGGGTTTCCCAGGTGATGATGCCGTTTTTGACGTAGATTTTCCACGAGCACGAACCGGTACAGTTCACGCCGTGGGTGGAACGGGCGATTTTGTCGTGCGACCAGCGGCTGCGGTAGGCGTTTTCCCACTTGCGGTCTTCTTCGGTCAAAATGCCGTGGCCGTTGGAAAACGGTTCGCGCTTTTGTTTGAAGAAGGTCAGGCGGTCTAAGAAATGGCTCATAGGTGTGTCCTTAAACAAGGTTTTTGTATCTGTTTGCCGGCCGAAAAATGCCGGCGGCCGGAAACAGTTATTGGCTTGCTTACGATATTAGTGGAAAACCCGGGCGAAAAAAATGCGCCTAAAGCAGCGGGCTGCTCAGGCGTAAGCATAATGAAACCTATCCGTTAGATGTGGAGGGGACTAGTTATTTGGAAGTATAGCGGATTAAAACCGCAAGGCTACAGCGTTGCCGCCTTGGCTCGTTTTTTATTTTAATCCGCTAAAATCAGGCCGTCTGAAACGCCATTCAGACGGCCTGCGGACGAAAAAACCCTTCTGCCCTTTATTCTTCCGGCGAATGTTCGGGCAGCGGCACTTTGTGCTGCACGGCATACACCGCCGCCTGCACGCGGCTGCCCAGGTCCAGCTTGCGCAGGATGTTCTGCACATACACCTTCACGGTGGATTCGGCCAAATCCATATGGCGGGCGATAATCTTATTGCTGTGCCCTGCGGCCAGGTGGCCCAATACCTCCAATTCGCGCGCGGTCAATTCTTCCAGGCGGTCGTCCTCGCTGGGGGGCGCGGGTTTGATCAGCGACTGCACCATACTGGCCATCATTTCGGGCGAGAACACATTGCCTCCGGCCTGCGCCTTTTGCAGCGATTCGATTAAAAAGTCGGCATTGATGTTTTTCAACAGAAACCCGCGCGCGCCCAACTTCATACACTCTATCAAATCCTCGCTGTCTTCCGACACCGTGAGCATCACCACGCACTGCTGCGGGCGGGCGCTCAAAATCTGCGCCAGCGTTTCGCGCCCGTTCATCACAGGCATATCCAAATCCAGCAAAACGATGTCGGGCGCGAGCTGTTCGACCACCTTCACCCCGCTCAGGCCGTCCGATGCCTCGCCGATAACGGCGTAATTGCTGCTGCGCGCCAACAGCGCCTTGATGCCGCTGCGGAACAAAGTGTGGTCGTCTATCAGGACTATGCCGGTTTTGACATGGCTCATACGGGTATCCTTTCGTCTTGTGGCAGGCTCAGGCTGATCTGCGTATGCCCGGGCCGCGAATACAGGCGCAACTTCGCGTGTATGCGGCTGGCGCGCTCGCGCATAATGTTCAGTCCGACATGGTTGCCGGAAATCTTTTCCAAATGTTCGGCATCGAAGCCCACGCCGTCATCGGTAATCGTCATCAGGAAATCCTGCCCGTTGGACAACTCGATTTCCACCCGTTCGGCCTTGGCGTGCTTGCGGATGTTGGACAGGCTCTCCTGCAAAATAAACACGCACTGCAGCTGCTGCTCTATACTCAAAGGCAGGCCGCTGTTTTCGCGCCAATGCACGGAAACGGGGGTATGCGTCTGTTTTTCGAACCTCTCGACCAGGGCGGCGACCGATTCGGCGAAATCCTGCTTGGCCAGCTTGGTGCGGAAATTCAACAAAAGCTCGCGCACGTCTTCGTAGCATTCCTGCACGCCGCTTTTGATGAACTGCAGGTTTTCCTGCGCCTGTTCCTGTTCGCCCTGCGCCAGCGCGCCCTCCATCATCTGCACCTGCAGGTTCAAAAAGGCCAGGGCCTGGGCTATGCTGTCGTGCAGGCCCTGGGCAATCAGGTTGCGTTCCTGCAAAACCGCAAGCTGGCGGTTTTCCTCGGCCAGGCGGATATTGCCCACCACCACGCCGAACTGGCTGCACAGCATCTCCAGCAGCTCCGACACCGTGCCGCTGATTTCCCTCTCGTTTAAAAAATACAGGGTAACGATGCCTATGTCCTGACCCTTGTAGGCGATTTTCAAGGCGCAGACATCGCGGAAGCCGAAGCGCAGGCAGTCGTAATCGCGCGTGCCGCCCTCAAAGGCCGGGAGGGCGGCATAAAAATGTACCGGATGCGCCTGTTCCCCCTGCTGCGCCACATAGCCGCACAGGCAGTTGCCGATTTTCTGGCAGGATTCCGAATGCTGCAGCCCCTCGGGCAGCCCCACCTGCGCCACCAGGTCCATACTCTGGCGGCGCACGTCCGTCAGCCTGACGCTGCCGCCGTCCGCCTGCGCGATTTCCGACAGTTTTTCCAAAAACACGGACGCGGCCTCGGCGGCCGTCTGGGGGCGGTTGAGTACGGACGAAAAACCGTACAGCGTTTCCAAAATATAGTTTTTTTCCGCCAAATCGCGGGTTTTTTCCGCCACCGTCTGCTCCCATTCGCCATACAGGCTGTGCAGACGGCTGCTCATCAGGTTGAAGCCGTTATTGACGCGCTCGAACTCCAGGCTGCCGCCGGTGTTCAGCCGTATGCCGAAATTGCCGTTGCTGACGGCCTCCACCCCGCGCCGCAAACGCTGCAGCGGGTTGAGTATCCACGACCTCATCAGCACCATCATCACCGCCGAACTGACCAAAACCAGCCCCAAAAGCCCGCTTTGGAACACGCGCAGCCAGGTGATGTGGCCGGCGCTGGTGCGCTCCACCTCGCCGACCACCGCGTCTATAGTGGTTAAAAAGGCCGCCAATTCGCCGTTGCCTATGTTCTGGCCGCCTTGGGCGGCACGGGCGAAGACGGGGCGTATCTGCCGCCGCCACTGCGCCTCCAATTGGCCCATGCGCCGCAACACCGCTGGATTGTCGGGCAGGTGCAGGGGGCGCATGGGGTCGCCCTTGCGGATGTCGGCCAGCGTCTGGTCGAAACGGCCGATTTTGGCGCGGATTTCGGCGGCGGGCGCGTTTTCGCTCACCAGCAGCCCCAGGCGGTAACTCTGAAAACGCAGGCTGCCCAATTCGTTGATGGCGGCCGCGTTGCCCTCCACCCATATGGACAGCAGCAGGGTGAACAAAATGGACGCCACCGAGATGGCTATCCATAAAATAGTAAAGAATTTCAAGCGGAAAGACAGGCTGGCAAACCGCTTTTTGACGGACGGGGCGGGGATTTTCAAACCGTTTTTTACATTTATTTTCAGATGGCGGGCATTATACAAAATAACTTCAGGCTTGCCCAAACGCTATCCATAGGCTGTAGACCTTCGGCCTAAACAATTAGGGCGGACTACTACTTTGTGCTAGGTCGGCCTCCTTACAAATACCGCTACAAAAATTAGGGTTATATTCCTATAATGTCTTCGGCACACGGTTTTGCAGGCACAATCCGGTGTGCCGTCCCGGCGGAAGGGCTGCCCCTTCCAAATCGAATGTGATTTTGCCGCCCCAAGCGGGCAGGGTTTCAACCGAAAGGAAAATTAATGAAATCCGATACTTACAAACGGTATTCGGTGCTGGTGTCCAGCACTTTCGCCTTTACCGTGTGTTTTATGGTGTGGATGATGCTGGCCATTGTCGGCGTGAAGGTGCAGGAACAGCTTCATCTGAACGACACGCAGACGGGCATCCTGATGGCCATGCCCGTACTTTCGGGTTCGCTCATCCGCGTGCCTTTGGGCATTTGGACGGACAAGTTCGGCGGCCGCATCGTGATGTTCGTGCTGATGCTGTTGTCCGTGCCGGCCATTTTCCTGATGGCCTATGCCACGCAATATTGGCACTTTTTGGCCATAGGGCTGATGATGGGCCTGGCCGGCGGTTCGTTTTCGGTAGGCACGCCCTATGTGGCGCGCTGGTTTCCCAAACACCAGCAGGGCCTGGCCATGGGTATATTCGGCGCGGGCAACGCGGGCAGCGCGATTAATAAGTTTGTCGCCCCCGCCCTGATTAAGTATGCCGCCGCCACCGGCGCGCTCGTGGGTTCGGCCGCAGCCTGGGTCATCGTACCCAAGGTTTATGCCGCCATTATGCTGGCAACGGCGATTTTGTTCTGGTGTACCACTTATGACGCGCCGCACAACGAGGCCACTAAGTCCAAGGCTTCGTTAAAAGAACAACTGGCCCTGCTCAAAGACCCGGGCGTGCTGCGCTACAGCCAATATTATTCCGTGGTGTTCGGCGGTTATGTGGGCTTGGCTTTGTGGATGACGAAGTATTATATCGAGGAATATCATTTGAGTATGGCCGTGGCCGGCCTGCTGGCCGCCTGCTTCTCGCTGCCCGGCGGCGTGCTGCGCGCCTTCGGCGGCTGGCTCTCGGACAAATACGGCGCATACCGCGTTACCTGGGCGGTGATGTGGGTGCTGTGGGTGTGCTTCTTTATTTTGTCCTACCCGCCCACCGATATGGTCATCCATATTTCCGAAGCCGCAAAAACAGCCGCCCAGACATCCCCGCCGCCTCAGGATATTAAGATACACCTCGCCTTGAATGTGGAAGTGTTTACCGTGCTGATGTTTACCGCCGGTATCGCCATGGCCATAGGCAAAGCCTCGGTGTTCAAATTCGTGGCGGACGATTATCCGCGCGATATAGGCACGGTTTCGGGCATAGTCGGCCTGGCCGGCGGCCTGGGCGGGTTTTTGCTGCCGATTATGTTCGGCGCGCTGCTGGACCTGACCCATGTGCGCTCCACCACCTTTATGCTGCTTTACGGCACAGTCTGCGTTTCTTTGGTTTGGATGCACTTTTCGTTTAAGGCCAAACGCGATTCGGATTTGAAACACGCGCAGGAAATGGCCGAATTGGCCGCCGCCCAAACCCAAGAGAAGGAACAAGGACAAAGCTGATTGCCGCGCAGGCCGTCTGAAACCGCCTCATCCGCTTTCAGACGGCCTTTCGGATTTTCAAACCGCAGTCTGCCAAGACTGCCCATCCGACAAGGAGAAACAAACATGTCTCACCTGATTCAAGACTGGCGGCCGGAAGACCCCGAATTTTGGGAGAAGACCGGCAAACGGGTTGCCCGCCGCAACCTGTGGATATCCATCCCCGCCCTGTTTTTGGCCTTCGCCATGTGGCAGGTATGGAGCATAACCATACTCAACCTGCCCAACATAGGCTTCAAATTCAACGAAGGCCAACTGTTCTGGCTGGCCGCGCTGCCTTCCCTGTCCGGTTCTGCCCTGCGCGCGTTTTATTCCTTCATGGTACCGATATTCGGCGGCCGCAAATGGACCACCCTGTCCACCGCCAGCCTGCTGCTGCCCGCCCTGGGGATAGGCTTTGCCGTACAAAGCCCCGACACCCCCTATTTCGTGATGGTGATACTGGCCCTTTTGTGCGGCCTGGGCGGGGGCAACTTCTCCTCCAGCATGGCCAACATCAGCTTCTTCTATCCCAAATCCGAAAAAGGCACGGCCCTGGCCCTGAACGCCGGTTTGGGCAACCTGGGCGTATCGGCCGTACAATTCGTCGTCCCCATCGTCATTACCGCCGCCGTATTCGGCGCATGGGGCGGAGAGGCACAGGCTTGGAAAGACGACCCGGGCAAACAAATCTGGCTGCAAAACGCAGGCTTCATCTGGGTACCCTTCATCCTCCTGTCCACCGCCCTGGCCTGGTTGGGCATGAACGACCTGGCCACGGCCAAATCCAGCTTTGCCGACCAGTCCGTCATCTTCAAACGCAAGCACAACTGGCTGATGTGCATCCTCTACCTGGGCACTTTCGGCTCGTTTTTAGGCTTTTCGGCCAGCTTCCCCTTCCTGACCAAAATCCTCTACCCCGGCGTAGACCCGGCCAAATTCGCCTTTGTGTTCCCCCTCACCGGCGCACTGACCCGTTCGGCGGGCGGCTGGATATCCGCCAAATGGGGCGGCGGCGCGCGCACCACCCAAATCGTATTCACGGGCCTGGCAATAAGCGTATTGGGCGTGATACTGTTTTCGCAACCGTTCATCCGAGGCGGCACTCTCGGCTTCATAGGCTTCCTGGCCTGCTTCATAGCCATCTTCGCCCTAAGCGGCCTGGGCAACGCCTCCACCTTCATCCAAGTGCCGCTGATTTTTTCCTCCTTCCACCAAAAACGCGTGGAAAAAGGCCATTCCGACCCCGAAAAAGCCGTACGGGATGCCAACCGCGAAGCGGCCGCCGTCATAGGCTTTTCCGCCGCCTTTGCCGGATTCGGCGGCTTCTTCATCCCCAAAAGCTTCGGCACCTCGCTGGAAAAGACCGGCAGCGTGAGCCATGCGCTCTGGGGCTTCGTCATCTTCTACCTCCTGTGCCTGATCATCAACTGGTGGTATTACGCGCGCAAAAACGCCGAAGCCAAATGCTGACCCCTGCGGACGGCCCGCCAAAGGCCGTCCCCAACGCGGCACAAAAGGCGGGCGGCACGACAAAACGCCCGCCCGCAACACCGACCCACCAAAGGAACACCCCATGCCACTTACCTCCGTTGCCGAACTGCAAACCCTGATTTACAGCAAAATCGCCCAACAAAACCGGCTTCCCAACACCGAAAAGGCAGCCCTGGACCAAGCCGCCGGCCGCATACTGGCCGCCGACCTGACCGCGCCCGTAAACGTCCCGCCGGCCGACATATCCGCCATGGACGGCTACGCCCTGCCCCGCGCGGCACAGGCGGGCAGCATCTGGGAGATAGCGGGCGAATCCGTGGCCGGACAGGTTTTCGAGGGCGCACTGGCCGAAAACGCCTGCATACGCATCATGACCGGCGCAGTCGTCCCCGCCGGCTGCAACACCGTTACCGTACAAGAAAACACCGTATTGGAAGACGGCCGCATCACCCTGCTGCACGATGTCAAAGAAGGCGCGAACATCCGGCGCGGCGGCGAAGAAATCACCGCAGGCGGCACAGTCCTGAAAAAAGGCCGCATCCTGCGCCAATCCGACATCATGCTGCTGGCGGCCCTGGGCTATGCCCAAGTCCCCGTATACAGCAAAATCAAAGTCGCCATCCTTTCCAGCGGCAACGAACTGCTGGAACCCGGCACACCCACCGACCGCACCGACCGCATCTACGACAGCAACCGCCACATGCTGGCCTCCCGCCTGGCCAAACTGCCCGTGGAAGTCATAGACTTCGGCCAAGTGCCGGACGACCTGGAAGCAGTCTTACAAGTCTTAAACGAAGTCATCCAGGCGGCAGACGTACTGATTACCACCGGCGGCGTATCCGTGGGCGACTACGACTTCATGCGCGAGGCCGTGGCACGCATAGGCAGCATCCACCACTACAAAGTCGCCCTCAAACCCGGCAAGCCCTTCGTATTCGGCCAAATGCTCAAAACCTGGTGTTTCGGCCTGCCGGGCAACCCCGTTTCCGGCTTTGTCGGCTTCGACATCTTCCTGAAATCCGCCCTATGGCAGCTTTGCGGCGCGGCCGAAATCCCCCGCCCCCTGCGCTTCAACGCCACACTGTCCGCCCCCGTGCAAAAAAACCACAACCGCATGGACATCCAGCGCGGCATCATCCGCCAAGACGAAAACGGCAACTGGCTGGCCGAGCCCTGCGGCAAACAAGATTCCCACCGCATCCTGCAGGTATCCCACGCCAACGCCTACATCATCCTGCCGGCCGAAGCGGGTTCATTGCCGGAAGGGGCGCAAGTGGCCGTCCAACCCTTTGCCGATGCCTTTTTATAAAAAACCGCAACCCATACTATATAATAACCAAGCGGCGGCCCCGACCGCAGGGCCGCCCGGACAACCGTCCCCCCACACACAACCTTATTAGGAATACGGCCCTCACCGCATTCCGCCGCCCCCAAGGCGGGGTTTCAAACCGAGAGGAAACCCGATGGACACCGCCAACCTGACCGACCCCTTCAACCGCCGCCTAAGCTATTTGCGCCTGTCGGTAACCGACCTGTGCAACTACCGCTGCACCTACTGCCTGCCAAACGGCTACCAGGGCAAGGCCAAGCCAGACGAACTGTCCCTGGGCGAAATCGAAACACTGGCCGCCGTCTTTGCCGCCAACGGCACGCGCAAAATCCGCATCACCGGCGGCGAACCCACCCTCAGGCGCGATTTGGCCGACATCATCGCCGTCTGCAAATCGCAGCCGCAAATCGAAAACGTCGCCCTGACCACCAACGCCTTCAAACTGGCCAAACTCTTTCCCGCCTACCGCGCCGCCGGACTGGACAAACTCAACATCAGCATAGACAGCTTCAACCCCGAGGTATTCTTCGAAATCACCGGCAAACGCGAATGCGCCAACATCCTGAACGCGCTGGACAAAATACTGGCAGATGGCTTTTACGCGGTCAAAATCAACACCCTGCTGCTGCGCCGCTATGCCCAACACACCCTGGCCGACGCACTGGCCTTCGTGCGCGAACGCCCCATCACCCTGCGCTTTATCGAACTGATGCAGACCGGCGAAAACCTGTCCCTCTTCCAAAGCCAGCACCTGTCGGCGGCAAAAATCGAAAGCGGCCTGCAGCGCGAGGGCTGGCGGCTTTTGCCGCGCCAGGCGCACGCCGGCCCCGCCCGCGAATACGTCCACCGCGACTTTGCCGGCAGCATAGGCTTCATCGCCCCCTACAGCAAAGACTTCTGCCTAAGCTGCAACCGCCTGCGCGTAACCGCCCAAGGCGGGATGCACCTGTGCCTGTTCGGCGGCACGTCTTACGACCTGCGCCCCTTCCTGCGCGAAGGCGACCGCGAGGGGTTAAGGCAGTTCCTGCACCAAACCGTGGCCGAAAAACCCGAACACCATTACCTGCACAATCGGAAAGTCGGCCTGATTACCAACCTCTCCATGACCGGAGGCTGATATGCACCACGACGGCGGCGGTTTCCGCCCGTTCAGTATCCACATCCTTACCGTAACCGACACCCGCACCGCCGCCGAAGACGGCAGCGGCGACTATCTGGCCGATGCCGTTTCGGCCGCCGGCCACATCCTGCATTCGCGCGGGCTGTGCCGCGACGAGATGTATGAAATCCGCGCCCGCGTTTCCGCAGCCATTGCCGACCCGGCCATACAGATTGTGCTAATTACAGGCGGCACGGGCATGTTCGACCGCGACGTTACCCCCGAAGCGGTGGAAATCCTGTTTGACAAACACATCCCCGGTTTCGGCGAGGCCTTCCGCGCCGTTTCCCTGCAGGAAATCGGCATGTCCTCCATACAATCACGCGCCACGGCGGGGCTGGCCAACCGCACGCTGGTTTTCTGCCTGCCCGGCTCCACGGGCGCGTGCCGCACGGCGTGGACCCGCGTTATCGCCCCCCAGCTGGACCCGCGCATCAACGGCTGCGGCTTCACCAAGGTGTTTGCGGCCTGGCAGGCTTAATGTCCGCCGGCGCAAGGCAGCCTGCCTAACCGCCTTATTCTATGGCGGTGTAGGCCACTTCCAAAATCTCGATTTCCTCCCTGCCGTCGGGCGTGTGCAGCACAACCCCGTCCCCCTCCCTGGCCTTGATCAGGCAGCGCGCCAGCGGCGAAATCCAGGAAATTTTGTTTTGTGAGGCATCGGTTTCGTCCACGCCGACGATTTTCACCGTCTGCTCGCTGCCGTTGCCGCGCAACAGTGTAACCGTCGCGCCGAAAAAAACCTGGTCGGTGTATTCGCGGGTTTCGGGATCGACCACCTGCGCGTTTTCCAGCCTTTTGGTCAAAAAACGTATGCGGCGGTCTATTTCGCGCATCCTGCGCTTGCCGTAAAGATAGTCGCCGTTTTCGCTGCGGTCTCCGTTGGAGGCCGCCCAATTGACGACCTGGACGATTTGCGGCCTTTCTTTGTTTACCAGGTGATACAGTTCGTCCTTCAAGGCCTGCCAGCCGCGCGGGGTGATGTAATTCGGGGTATCCTTGTTCATGATTGTTCCTCAAATGGTTGAAACCCCGCCCTTAGGGCGGGGTGTAAGCAGGGGCTGTTGCGCCTTAGGTGTGCTGCCCTGCAATTTTGCCTTTTGCGGCAAATTATAGCGCGGATTGGGCCGGCATCAGGCCCGGCGGCCGTTACGGTTTTCCGGATATTTGACTATAATGTTCCCGCACGCGGGCGGCACGCCCCGGAAACCGACACTTAACCGCCATGCCCCATTCCGCCACCGAATTCGACCCTTTGGACATCCCCGTTACCGGCACGAGCCTGATAGAAGCTTCGGCCGGCACGGGCAAGACTTACGGCATCGCCGCCCTGTTTGCCCGCCTCGTGCTGCTGGAGCAGCTGCCGGTGGACCGCATCCTGGTCGTTACCTTCACCAAGGCCGCCACCGCCGAACTCAAAACCCGCCTGCGCGCCCGGCTGGACGAAGCACTGCGCCGGTTGCGCGGCGACACACTGCCCTCGGGGCCGGACCGCTTTATGCGGGGCCTGTTGGAAAAGGCCGCCGAAAAAGAACCCGACCGCGAAAAACTCGTCCTGCGCCTGAAAGCCGCCCTGTCGCAATTTGACAACGCGGCCATCTACACCATACACGGCTTCTGCCGGCGGCTGTTGGGCGATTATGCCTTCCTGTGCCAAGTACCCTTCGATGTCGAGTTGAACAACGGCGAAAACCGCCTGCTCCACACCTATGCCCAAGACTTTTGGCGGCAATCGGTGGCGCACGACCCGGTGCGCGCCAAACTCGCCTTCCAGGGCGGCCTGACCCCCGAGGGCCTGCTCGGGGAATTTAAAAGCTATATGGCACGCCCCGCCCTGACCTTCAGACGGCCTGCCGATTCACTAGAACAGGTTTACGCCCAAGCGCAAGAATTATGGGGCAAACTGCAACAGGGCTTGGAGGAACTGACCGGCCTGTTCTGGCAGGTTCACCCCAACCTGAACGGCCAGAGATTCCAGCAAAAGACCTATGAGAAAAAATTCGCCCAACTCTCGGAACTGCTGCAGCAGGACGACATCCCCGCCGCCTGGCTGACCGAAAACCTGAAAAATTCCAAGGGCCAAAACGTCTTTAGCCAAGAATACCTTGCCGACCCGTCCTCCTTCAAAAAAGGCAAAACCATCAGCGAGGACGAGCGCGGGCGGCTGTGCCTGTTGGGCGACGTGTATACCGCCGCCGTCAAACTGACCCAGGCCGAAGACGATGCCCGAATCGCGCTGCAGCTTGATTTTTTCGAATATGTGCGGCTAACCTCCTACGCCCAAAAGCACTGCCGGCGCGAACGCACCCCCGACGATTTGCTGCTGGACACCTATTTCGCCCTGACCGGCGGGGCGCACAAAGAACAACTGGCCGCCGCCGTGGCCCGCAACTGGCAGGTTGCCCTGATAGACGAATTTCAAGACACCGACCCCCTGCAATACGAAATCTTCCGCAGCACCTTCATCAAACACGGCAACCCGCTGTTTCTGGTCGGCGACCCCAAACAGGCCATTTACAGTTTTCGCGGCGCGGACATCCACACCTACCTGCAGGCGGCGCAGGACGCGCAGGCGCACTACACATTGAGCGAAAACCACCGCAGCCGCGACACCCTGATTAACGGCATTAGCCGGCTGTTCAAATCCAAAGAAAAACCCTTCGTACTGGCCGACATAGGCTACCCCGCCGTGCGCGCCGCCGAAAAAAACCGCCCCTGCCTGGAACCCGGCCAACCCGCCCTGCGCGTGCGCTGGCTGCACGGGCCGGACGACCGGGGCGGCAACAAAACCTCATTGCGCCACAGGGCTGCCGAATACTGCGCCGACGAAATCGCCGGACTGCTCAACCGGGCCGCAAACGGCGGTTTGAAATACGGCGGCCGCCCCCTGAGGCCCAACGACATCGCCGTATTGGTCCCCAACCACGACCAAGGCAAAGACATCAGGCGCAGCCTGTTCAAACGCGGCATATCCAGCGTGTCCGTCCAACGCGAATCCGTCTTCGGCACGGAAGAGGCCGAGGCGTTGGCCGCCCTGCTGGACTTCTGGCTCGAACCCCGGCACACCGAATCCCTGCGCTTCGTACTGGCCGGCGTCCTGTTCCGGCAAAACGCCGCCCAACTCTACAGCCTGAACCAGGACGAAGCCCTGCTTTCCTCCCATATTGCCGCCGCCGAAAACGCCTTGGACATCTGGCAGCGGCAGGGCATCTACACCGCCCTTTGCCGCTTTGCCGCCGATTACGGCGTGGAAGGCCGCCTGCTGGCCGCCCGGGACGACCGCAGCCTGACCAACTTCTGGCAGCTGGCCGAATTATTGGCCGCCGAAGACGAAGCCGGCCACACCCCGTCCGCCCTGCATCAGTGGCTGTTGGCCAAAATGCGCGACGGCAACATAGCGGACGACAACATCCTGCGGCTGGAAAGCGATGAGGAATTGGTCAAAATCGTTACCATCCATTCGTCCAAAGGCCTGCAATACCCCATAGTCTTCTGCCCCTTCTCCTGGGATACCTCCGAGGGCGGCGGGGCATCATGGCACATCCTGCACCGCAAAAACGGCAGCGAACTGCTGGAAAAATCCCAACTGGACGAAGCCGACCAAGAACAACTGGATGACGAAGACCTGGGCGAACGCCTGCGCCTGCTCTACGTCGCCCTGACCCGCGCCCAAGAACAACTCGTCATCTATGCCGCCCACTGCCGCAGCACCCCGCGCAACACCTTCGCCTACCTGTTGGCGGGCGGCAGGGACGGCAGCCGCAAAACCGTATGGCAAAGCTATAGCGAAACCCCGCCCGAAGAACGCGCGAAAAAACTGTATGAAGACTGGCGGGCATGGGTGCAGGCCGCCCCCGCCGGCAGCGGCATCGCCTGGGAAGAGGGCGCGCCCCCGGGTGCGGCCGCGCAAACCCGCCGCCGCACCGACACCCCATGCATTGCGGAGGAATACCCGCCGCGCCGCTTCCGCTTCATCCGCCACACCAGCTTCACCGGCCTGACCCGCAACCTGGGCCACAGCGCGGCAGGCGGAAGCGAAGAAGCCTATGCCGACGAAGCCGAAACAGAACCCGGCCCGGCCGGCGAGGCCGGCAACTTGGACATTTTCCATTTCCCGCGCGGCACGGCCGCCGGCGTGTGCCTGCACGGCATATTGGAAAAATACCGCTTCAACCTGCCCGCAGCCGGACAGGAGGACGGCATAGCCGACACGCTGAAGCATTACGGCTTCGGCCCGGAATGGCTGCCCGCAGTCTGCGGCATGGCCGAACAAACCGCCCGCACCCCCCTGGTCGGCGGCGAAACGCTGGCCCGCATCCCCTCCGGCAGCCGTCTGGCCGAAATGGGCTTCGTCATGCACTTCGACCATTTGGCAATCGGCCGCCTGAGGCAGTATTTCGCCGACTTCGGCCCGGGCGGGGAATGCCTGAACGCCGCCGCCAGGCTGGATTTCGGCATTTTGAGCGGCTTTCTGAGCGGCTTCATAGACCTGACCTGCCTGCTGCCGGACGGCGGCATCTGCCTGGTGGACTACAAATCCAACCACCTGGGCGGCGATTGCGGCGCATATGGCGAAAATGCCATGAACCTCGCCGTGGCCGAACACCACTACTACCTCCAAGCCTGGATTTACGCCCTGGCGGCCGCCCGCCATTTCCGCAGCTGCCAATACCCCGTCCGCAACATACACATACGCTACCTGTTCCTGCGCGGCTTGAACGACCAGAACCGCAACGGCGTTTGGGAATGGGATATAGACGTCCGCAGCCTGGCGGACTGGCTGTAAGGCCGGTGCCGTCTGAAAATGTTTTCAGGCGGCCTGTTTGACTATACAATGCCCCACCGTTTGCAGTCGGATACAAAACGCGCCAAAACGGGGATATTGCCGCGTTTTCCGACACATTCCGACCATCCCCGCCAAACCACAAGGAAACAACCATGTTCGGCTTCAAAATCCTGGAAGAAATCTCCGGCAAAATCGGCGACACCCTGTCGGGCGGGCCGGCCAAGGACCTGGAAAAAAACATCAAGGCCGTGCTGGGCGGCGCATTCAGCAAAGCGGACCTTGTTACCCGCGAGGAATTCGACATCCAACAACAAATACTGATAAAGACCCGCATCCGCCTGACCGAACTCGAAGCCCGGCTGGCCGAACTCGAAGCCGCCCGCAGCCCCGCGCCGGACGGGGACGGGACGGGCGAAGGCGGGGCTGCCTAAAACCATGACCCTGGCCGTCGTCCGCAGCCGCGCCCTAAGCGGCACCAACGCCCTTCCGGTAGAAGCCGAGGTCCACCTGGCCAACGGCCTGCCCCAATTCAACATCGTCGGCCTGCCCGACACCGAGGTTAAAGAAAGCCGCGACCGCGTTCGGGCGGCCATCATCCAATCCGGCTTCCAATTTCCCGCCAAAAAAATCACCGTAAACCTTGCCCCGGCCGACCTGCCCAAAGAATCCGGCCGCTTCGACCTGCCCATAGCGGTCGGCATCCTGGCCGCCTCCGGGCAGATAGACGGCGCGGGGCTGGACAGATACGAATTTGCGGGCGAACTCGCACTTTCGGGGGCATTGCGGCCCATACGCGGCGCGACCGTCATGGCCTGGCGGGCCAAACAAGACGGCCGCAGCTTCATCCTGCCTGCCGAAAACGCCAAACAGGCCGCCCGGATTGGAGAAATCGAAGCCTACGGCGCGGACGGCCTGAACCAAGTCGCCGCCCACCTCGACCGCAGCCGCCCCCTGCCGCGCAGCCTGCCCGATGATGCCGAAGAAGAAACCGGCGGCCTGCCCGACCTGAAAGACGTAAAAGGCCAGCACACCGCGCGCCTGGCCTTGGAAATTGCCGCAGCGGGCGGCCACAGCCTGCTCATGATGGGCCCGCCCGGCACAGGCAAATCCATGCTGGCGCAACGCCTGCCCTCCATACTGCCCCCGCTGGACGACGAAGAACGCATCGCCGTCTGGATGCTGCATTCCCTGCTGCCCGGGCAGGGCGGGCAAACCGGACGCATCCGCCCCTTCCAGTCCCCCCACCATTCCGCCAGCGCCGTCTCACTGGTCGGCGGCGGCTCGGACCCCCGCCCCGGCGCAATCTCACTGGCGCACAAAGGCGTACTCTTCCTGGACGAATTGCCCGAATTCGACCGCAAAGTATTGGAAGCCCTGCGCGAACCGCTGGAAAACGGCGAAATCCACATCTCCCGCGCCACACGCCAGGCAGTGTTTCCCGCCGAATTCCAACTGGTTGCCGCCATGAACCCCTGCCCCTGCGGCTACCTCGGCCATCCTGCCAGAGCCTGCCGCTGCAGCGCAGAGGCCGTCCGCCGCTACCGGGGCAAAATCTCCGGCCCCCTGCTGGACCGCATAGACCTGGTTGTCGAAGTACCCGCTATCGCCGCCTCCGACCTCGTTCAAAGCCGGGCGGGCGAAAGCAGTGCCGAAGTATTGCAACGCGTATTGGCGGCGCGGCAGAGGCAGCAGGCGCGGCAGGGCAAGGCCAACGCCGCCCTGTCCCCGTCCGACCTGGACAACGAGGCACTGGTCGGCGGCGAGGCCAAAGCCGCACTGGGCGCGATGCTGGAAAAACTCTCCCTTTCCGCCCGCAGCTTCCACCGCATCCTGCGCGTGGCACGCACACTGGCCGACCTGGCCGGAGACGAAACAGTCGCCCGCAGCCACATCTTAAAGGCCGTAGGCTTCCGCCGCAGCCTTTGACACCCGCCATCCCCGCGCGAAACAACCGAAAAACATCCGGCTTGCCGCAGCGCAGGCCGCATAATGCCCGCCGTCCGAATATTTGCTAGAATAGCGCGCGTTCGGAAACAGCGGCCGTTAAAAGGCCGCCAAATGCCTCCGGCACTGCCGTGCGGGGCGCGGTTTTCCGGGCGGACAAGGCCTCCCCGCCAAAAAACACACGGGGCAAAATACAGGCAGCCGCCTTTTTCATTTACAGGGGGCTTGTTTTGCACAACCAATATGTTTCAACACACAGAGCCGCACATAAGGCGCAGCCCTGTGTGTTGCCCTGATTTGGAAGGGGTTACACCCCTCCCAAACAAACCCAAATCCCACCGCCCTGAAGGGCTGGGTTTCAATCATTAAGGAAATTTTGATAAAAATCAACTCATGGATTGGGTAAAATCAGCCTTACCCCGGACACAGCCTAAAACAGACAAGCCCGCCCCGCAGGACGGCCTGCACCACATCAACCGGAAACCCGCGCCCCGCAGTTTCCAAACCAGCAAGGAACAACCATGCAGACAACAAAACCATACGGCAGAGGCCTGACCGCATTCATACTCGGCCTGCTGCTGGCCACCGCCATCATAGGCAGCCTGGTTTTCATATTAAACAAAAACCCCAATGCCGACTTCAAACAACCCGTGGTCGAAACCGAGCTGCCGCCGCCGGAAATCCTGACACCGCACAAAAAACAACCGCCCGCCGAACCGGCGCAGCCCCCCGAACAACCCTCATCCGGCACACCCGTCATAGTCGAACAGCCGAAAAAGACAGAGCCTCCCAAAAAAGAGGAAGAAGAGGCCGAACCCGAAGAACAGACGGATGACGACATTGACCAAGGGCAGGAACAGCCCCGCACACAAGTCAAGCCCGAGAAAAAACAGACCGGCAAAAACACCGGACACAAACCCGCGCACAAAGAACCCAAACAGCCGCCCAAACCCACGCCCGAGCAAATCCTCAACAGCGGCAGTATAGAAAAAGCGCGCGAGGCTGCGGCGCGCGAGGCGCAAGGCGGCAAAACCGCCCAAACAGGCAAAGGCAAAATCATCGTACAGGCGGGTTCTTACGGCAGCCGCGACAAAGCCGAGTCCCAACGCGACAAACTGCGCGCCGCCGGCGTTCAGGCGCGCATAGAAACCGCCACCGTGGACGGCAAAACCATGTACCGCGTACAAACCCCGCCTATGAATGCCCAAGCCGCCGCCCAAACCCGCGAACAACTGGACCGGCAGGGCATAGACAGCTTTGCCCGGCCGGTCCGCTGACGGCCTTGCCCGCGCCGTAGGAAGAACGGGCAATATCCGATCCCAATCGGGCAAATTCATCATATAGTGGATTAAAATAAAAACGAGCCAAGGCGGCAACGACTTAGCCTTGCGATTTTAATCCACTATAATATGGCGGGTTGAATCCGAATCCGCCATACATTACCGCCCCCGGGGCGGGACTCAACCGAAAAGGAAAACAGATGCTTCAACACTTCAAATTAAAAAACACATTACTTGCCGCATTGATGCTGGGCATGGGCGCATACGGCCAAGCCGCCCTGGTGGAGGGCGAAGATTATGTGGTATTGGGCAAACCCCTGCCGCAGTTGGAAAAAGACAAAATCGAAGTGGCCGAATTTTTCGGATATTTCTGCGTACACTGCTACAAACTCGAACCCGTCTTGCAAAAACACACCAAGTCCTGGCCCAAAGACACCTACCTGCGCCCCATCCATGTGGTGTGGCAGCCCGAGATGACGGGCATGGCGCGCATTTCGGCGGCAGTAAACAGCAGCGGGATGAAATATCAGGCCAACATGCCGGTCTTTACCGCCATATACAAAGAAAACATCCCCCTCTACGACCCCGCCGTGTTCCGCAAATGGGCGGGCGAACAAAAATCCTTCGACGGCAAAAAACTGTTGGCGGCCTACGATTCGTTCGCCAACCCCTCCCAGGCCGAGCAAATGGCCAAGCTGACCGAAGAATTCAACATAGACGGCACGCCCACCATCATTATTGACGGGAAATACAGGATGATGTTCAAAGGCGACGACTGGAATGCCTCCATGGCGAAAGTCGAAGAAATGATAGCCAAAGTCAGGCAGGAACGCGGTATGCCCGCATCTGCCGCAGCCTCGGGCCTGCGCAGCAGGGGGGCGGCCATAGCCAAATCGGCCAACCAATAAGGGGATAATGCGGCCGGGTCGTCCGAACCCGCCAAGGATTCGGACGGCCGTTGCCTAAGCGGGCAGGCTTGTTATCCGCAAAATATAGTGGATTAAAATAAAAATGAGACAAAACGGCAACGAGTGCCGTGTACGGATATAGCTAAATTACTTTATTTTTGATACGCAGCTTGCCGATTTCCGGCCTTCCCG
>JAUMUU010000027.1 GCA_030530545.1 Neisseria sp.
TTTTTGAGCCACTATCTGAATTTCTTTTAAAACAAATGTCAAAGGGATGTTTGGTTTGATTTTGCAAGAAGGTTGGTTGTTTGGGCGATATCGCTGACGGATTGAACGGCGGTTTGCCATGTCGGTATTGAGCGATTTTGGTTGTTAATCGGGTTTTATAGTGGATTAAAATCGCAAGGCTACAGCGTTGCCAACGCCCTTGTGTACTATCCGTACTCGGCGGATGTTGCCGCCTTGTCTCATTTTTATTTTAATCCACTATAATGAGAGGGAATGATGATGAGTTTGACGGTTTGTTTGGAAGATGATGAAGAATATATTGCTTTGTGTGATCTTTTGAAGACGGCAGGTTTGGCTGACAGCGGCGGCCAGGCCAAGATGGCGATTGCCGCCGGGGAGGTTTGCCGCAACGGGGTGGTGGAGACGCGCAAGACGGCCAAGATTCGTGATGGTGAGTTTGTTTCGTTTCGCGATGTTGTTGTGTATGTTGGGCGCAAGGGTGATGATTGCGAAGGGTCGATTTGAAAATGCGTTGGTGCTTTTGTCCTAAAGCGGCCGTGTGGGTTGCGGGTCGTATGTTGGGTTGTTTATGATAGATTTGCATTGTCATTCAACGGTTTCGGACGGAAGGCTTGCACCGGCCGAGGTGGTGGGGCTGGCCTGCCGCAACGGTTGTTCGATGTTGGCGCTGACGGACCATGACCATACCGGCGGGCTGGCCGAGGCGCGTGCGGAGGCGGCGCGTTTGGGGTTGCGCTTTATTAACGGGGTGGAGATTTCGGTTACTTGGCGGCATAGGACGATACATGTTGTGGGGTTGGATTTTGATGAGGACGATGGGGTTTTGCAGGGTTTGTTGGCCGTTGTGCGCGAAGGCCGTCTGAAGCGTTTGGAAGAAATTTCGGCCAAATTGGCAAAAAAGGGGATTTTGGGTGCGTATGAAGGGGCGTTGGCTTTGGCTGCCAATCGGGAAATGGCCGGCCGGACGCATTTGGCGGAATTTTTGATTCGCGGCGGTTTTGTCCGCAACAAACAGCAGGCGTTTACCAAGTATTTGGGGGAGGGAAAGTCTTGTTCTGTGCAGCACCAATGGGCTGATTTGGCTGATTGTGTTGCGGCGGTGAATGGCGCGGGCGGTTTGGCGGTGATTGCCCATCCTATGCGTTATGATTTGTCGGCCACGGCCAAACGCTGCCTGTTCGAAGAGTTCAAGGCTTTGGGCGGTGCGGGCATTGAGGTGCATAGTGGGAATTGTACCAAGGGTGATCGTTTGAATTATGCTTTGCTGGCGGGGCGTTACGGGCTTTTGGCCAGCGTGGGCAGTGATTTTCACCGTTTGGGCGATTTTGGCGGCGGTATATTGGGTGCGTGTCCGGAACTGCCCGAGGGCTGTATGCCGGTATGGGAAAGGTTTAGGGCGGTTTGATGAGGGTTTGTTTTTGGGGTTGTGTTTTGAATCTGTCGGGCGTTTTGCCGCCCATGGCGGAAGGGGGAAACCGATGAAGGCCATGATTTTGGCTGCGGGGCGCGGCGAGAGGATGAGGCCGCTGACCGATACCGTGCCCAAACCTTTGCTGCAGGTCGGCGGCGAGCCTTTGATAGGCTGGCATTTGCGCCGTTTGAAGGCGGCAGGGATAGGCGAGGTTGTGATTAATCATGCCTGGCTGGGGGCGCAGATTGAGGCGGCTTTGGGCGACGGCCGGGCCTACGGTTTGCAAATCAGTTATTCCCGTGAGGGCGGGCGGGGGCTGGAAACGGCCGGCGGTATTGCCACCGCCCTGCCTTTGTTGGGCGGGCAGCCGTTTTTGGTCATCAACGGGGATGTTTTGACCGATATTGATTTTGCCGCCGCATATGGGGCGCAGGATTTGTTGGCGGATGCGGATGCTTTTTTGTGGCTGGTGGATAATCCGCCGCATCACCCGCAGGGCGATTTTGTTTTGGCGGAAGACGGTTTTGTGCGGGCGTGTGGCGATGCGCCGCTGACTTTCAGCGGGTGCGGCCTGTACCGGCCGTCCTTGTTTGACAAGGTTGCGCCCAACCATCCGGCCAAGCTCGCCCCGCTGTTGCGCGAGGCTATGGGCAGGGGCAGGGTGCGCGGAACGCATCACGGCGGTTTGTGGCTGGATGTGGGCACGGCGGGGCGTTTGGAAGAGGCGCGCCGTTTGGCCTGCGGGTGGGCGTAGCGGGCGGGTCGGATTTCCGCCGGACGGGGCAAGGGCCGATAGGCCGATTCACATTTAACCCGCTGTAATTTTAACCCGCTCAAAGGGGGATATGATGACTTTGTTGCAAAAAACCGCCGAATATTTGTCCGGCGGGAGGTATACCGTTACCTGTGCGGAATCTTGTACGGGAGGGCTGTTGGCGGCGGAGCTGACCCGGCTGCCGGGCAGCAGCGCATGGTTTGAGATGTCTTTTGTTACTTACAGCAATGAGGCCAAGCAGAGGTTGTTGGGCGTGTCTGCGCTAAGCCTGGCGAGCGAGGGCGCGGTCAGTGAGACGGTGGCGGGGGAAATGGCGCGCGGGGCGTTGGCGGCGGCCGGTGCGGATTTTGCCCTGGCCGTTTCCGGTATAGCGGGTCCCGGCGGGGGCAGCGTGGAAAAGCCGGTGGGCACGGTGTGCTTCGGTTTGGCCTTCAATCGGGCGACACTTACGGAAACGGTGCGTTTTTCCGGCAACCGCGACGAGGTGCGCGCGCAGGCGGTCGCTTTCGCGCTGGCCATGCTGCAAAGGCGGCTGGCAGCGGATGCGGATATGGCGGATTGACACGGCCGCGCTTTTGCGCCGCCCTGCCGCATTGCGCCGGCATTATAGGCTATATATAGTGGATTACGGATAGTACATAAGGGCGTGGCAATGCTGCAGCCTTGCGATTTTAATCCGCCGTATCATGAGTTTGTAATATAAGCTGTTCAGGCAAAAGAATTTTTTGCTGGACTTTGGTTGGGTTCTCTTTTATATTGGAAGGTTTGCAACACACCACTACATACATCAAGAATATGGAAGAAGATTTAATCGAACCGGAAATACAATGCGCGGTGGTCGCCGCCTCCAGCGGTTCTTTGGACGAGGTGGACAATCATGACGACCTGCTGCATATTTTGCGGATGAATATCCATATGGGCGGTTTGAACCATTTGGACGGTATAGATATGCGCCCTGAGGCTTTTTATCTGTGGCAGCAGGAGTTTCCGCGCGAAACCGTCAGTACTTCGCCGCCTTCTGAAAAGGCCGTCCGCACTTTGTTTAGGGAGTTGGCCGAGTTCGGCTACCGCGAGGTCATCGTTACCCTGCCCAGTGCGTATTTGGACGATACTTTGAAGCAGGTGGTGCAGGTTGCCGAGGAGATGGCCGACAGTCTGACTGTTTATGCCGTGGATACGGGCACGGTCTGTATGCCCGAGGGGCATTTCGCCCTTGAAGCCGTGCGCCTGCTGAGGCAGGGTATGGCGGCGGGCGAGGTGGTGGATTATTTGAACCGGATGAAGGAAAAAACCGAAATCGTATTCAGCCTCCACAGTCTGCATCATTTGCGTAAAAGCCGTTTTGTGTCCTCCGGCATTCATTTGAGTGATTTGCTGAATTTGAAACCGGTATTTTGCCTGCACAACGGCAGGCTCTCCCAGTTGGACTCCGGCCGCAAGAGTGAAAGTATTTTGGATTCGCTGGTGGAAACGGTAAGCGGTAAAACCCGGGGTCTGAATATCCGTGCCTACGGCCTTTATGCGGGCAACCGCCAGTTGTATGACCGCTTTGCGGAAAAAATATACAGTAAAACCAATATGCGGTTGGAGGCTTTCCCGATTTCGCCGGTCGTGGGGGCATTTATAGGGCCCGATGCGGTCGGTATAGGCTGGGTGGAGGATATCGCCGACTGAGGCCGGAAATGTGAAAACCCATACCGAATCGTTGCGCGGTATGGGTTTTTTGCGGTATGGGATTGTTGGAAAAGGTTTATTTTTCTTTTTGCTGCGCCGACATCAGGCGGGCCGCCACATATTCGACCATCAGGTCTTTCTTTTCCCAAAAGAAGGTTTCCATTTTTTGCAGGGAGTAGATTTTTCGCACCATCATGGGCAGGCCTTCGTGGATGATGGCTGCAACGTCTTTGTTGGTGTCTTGCGCGTCCATGGCGGTTTTCAGGTCTATGCCTTTTTCTTCCAGATAGGCATTGAGTTTTTTGACGACGCCGCCGTGGATTTGAAATTGTTTCAACATGGTTTTTCCCGTATCAAGGTGGTTTGAAAGCTTCATTCTACCAAATATTGCCGCCGCCATGCTTGGAAAATACCGAAAGGCCGTCTGAAAACCCGTTTTCAAGGTTTCAGACGGCCTTTTATTTTCAAACCGCCTTATTTGGCCAGTTCTTTACGCAGTTTTTTGGTAACCGCCATCATCACTTCAAGCTGTTCCAGCGTTTCCTTCCAACCGCGCGTTTTCAGGCCGCAGTCCGGGTTCACCCACAGGCGTTCCACCGGCACGACTTCCATCGCCTTACGCAGCAGGCGTTCCACTTCCGCTTCTGTCGGCACGCGCGGGCTGTGGATGTCGTACACGCCCGGGCCGATGTCGTTCGGATATTTGAAATCGCCGAACGCGGTCAAGAGTTCCATATCGGAGCGCGAAGTTTCTATGGTGATTACATCCGCATCCATGCTGGCAATCGCGGGCAGGATGTCGTTAAACTCCGAATAACACATATGGGTGTGGATTTGCGTGCTGTCTTGCGCGCCGGTGCTGGACAGGCGGAAGGCTTCGCAGGCCCAGGCCAAAAATTCGTCCCATTGCGCCTTTTTCAGCGGCATGGCTTCGCGGATGGCGGGTTCGTCGATTTGGATGACCTTGATACCGGCTTTTTCCAAATCCAACACTTCGTCGTTCAAAGCCAAAGCGATTTGCTTGGCCACTTCGCTCAACGGAATATCGTCGCGCACGAAGGACCATTTGAACATGGTAACCGGGCCGGTCAGCATACCCTTCATCGGACGTTTGGTCAGGCTTTGCGCGTAGGTGGACCAATAAACCGTCATAGCGTTGGGACGGGAAACATCGCCGAAGATAATGGGCGGTTTCACGCAGCGGCTGCCGTAGCTCTGCACCCAGCCGAACTGGCTGAAGCAGTAACCGGCAAGCTGTTCGCCGAAGTATTCCACCATATCGTTGCGTTCCGCTTCGCCGTGAACCGGTACATCGATTTCCAGTTTTTCCTGCACTTCCACACAATAGGCGATTTCCTTCTTCATCGCGGCATCGTAGTCGGCGGCACTCAACTCGCCTTTTTTGAACGCGGCGCGCGCCTGGCGGATTTCGGCGGTTTGCGGGAAAGAGCCTATGGTGGTGGTCGGCAGCAGCGGCAGCTTCATCCATTCCTGCTGCGCCTTGATGCGGACGGGGAAGGGCGATTTGCGCTGGTCCGCGCCTTTGGGCAGGGCGGCCGCGCGGGCTTTGACGGCATCATTGTGGATTTTCTTATTGGTCGCACGGTCGGCGGCGGCGGCATCGGATGCGGCCAATTCCGCTTGAACCGCGTCTTTGCCTTGTTCCAAAGCACGTTTCACCACGCCCAGTTCCACCAGTTTTTGCGCGGCAAACGCCATCCACGATTTGATTTCGCCGTCCAGTTTTTCTTCCACGGCCAAATCCTGCGGGCTGTGCAGCAGCGAGCAGGAAGGCGCAATCCACAGGTTGTCGCCGAATTTGGCTTTTACCGGTGCGAGCGTGTCTATGACTTTGGACAAATTGGCACGCCACACATTGCGGCCGTCTATCAGGCCTGCGGACAATACTTTGTCGGCGGGGAACTGCTCGGCAAACACGGCCAGTTGTTCGGGCGCGCGCGCGCAGTCTATATGTACGCCGTGTACGGGCAGGCCGGACAGCAGCTTGACATGTTCGGCCACGGAAGCGAAATAAGTGCCGACAATGATGCGCACGCCGGTGGCGGCCAATTCCTGATAAACCGGCGCAAACGCGTCCAGCCATGCCGAACCGGCTTCGGCGGCCAAAATCGGCTCGTCTATCTGAATCCAATCCACGCCCTGGGCGGCCAGTTCGCGCAAGAGTTGGGCGTAGGCGGGCAGCAGCTTGGGCAACAGCAGGTCTTTTACGCGGCAGTTGATGCCCTCTTTCTTTTTACCCAGCCAGGCCAGGGTAACGGGGCCTACCAAGGTGGGCTTGATGTCGTGGCCTTGTGCTTTGGCTTCCTTGATTTGGGCAATCAGGTTTTGGGCGTTTACCTTAAACTCGGTGTCGGCCGACCATTCGGGCACGATGAAGTGGTAGTTGGTATCGAACCACTTGGTCATCTCCATCGCAAACTGGGTGGCGTTGCCGCGCGCCAGTTGGAAATATTCGGGCAGCGTCAGCTTGGCCGCATCGAAACCGAAGCGTTTCGGAATGCCGCCCAGGGCGCACAGCAAATCCAACACATGGTCGTAGAACGAAAAATCGCCCACCGGCAGCAAATCCGCGCCTGCGACTTTTTGCGCCGCCCAGTTCAAACGGCGGATTTCGGCGGCCGCAGACTGCAGCTCGGCTTCGGATTTCGTGCCTTTCCAGAAGGCTTCGACGGCGAATTTCAGCTCGCGCTTCGCACCTATGCGCGGATAGCCGGAAAGATGAAAGGTTGTCATGCAAAACTCCTCGGAGATAGGGGGAAAAGTTCGAATGGTACTATCTTGCGCCGTTTGCGGACAATAGGCAAACGAGTTATTTTGCCTGTCTGTATGAGTAAATTTAATATGGCGGTTTGCCTGCGGCCGCCGCATAAAAAAAAGCCCCTCAAAAAGAAGGGCGGAAAACAGAGAGAAATACAAAATCGGTTCAACGGCGTGCATTATGCCCGGATTTGGAATTTTTGGCAATTTCAAATTGTCAAAAAAAAATTACCAACAGGTATTTTTACGGACAAACGGTATATTTGCGTCTTTTCACCCGGGCGCGGCCGGGTTTCGTTTGAGCAGGGGCGGGATAAATCTATTTATAAAATAATAATTTGATTTTATGATGATAATATTTTTCTTTTTTCCCGGACTGCCTTGGCTGGGCGGCGGGGTTTCCGTTTGTCGTAAAAAACGGCCGATTGTTTGCCCATTTTATGTTGTTATTTTGCAACTTTGCGGTGATGGGGCTACCCGTATATCCGGCGGGCAAGGCCATTGTATGATGGATTAACACAAAATGAGACAAGGCGGCAACGAGAGCCGTGTACGGATAGTAGGTAAGGGCGTTGGCAACGACTTAGCCTTGCGATTTCAATCCGCTATAAAAGCAAACCTGTGAAGGGGGTAGGATGGATGTATTGACCGATTGCTGGCGTGAAATCTGGCACAGTCCCGGGGCCTTGCCCTATCCCGGCCTGCTGGCCGATTTGCTGCGCCGTTATGCCGAACCGCAGCGGCATTATCATACCGCGGCCCATATTGCCGAATGCCTGTGCCTGTGGCGGCAGTTCGCAAACCGGTGCGCCCGTCCGGAACTGGTCGGGTTGGCCTTGTTTTATCATGATGCGGTCTACCGCCCGGAACGGCGGGATAATGAAAGCCGCAGCGCAGATTATGCCTGCCGTATGTTGGCGCAGACCCGTCTGCCGGCGGCCGATGCCCAAACCGTGGCCGATTGGATAAACGCCACCCGCAGCCACCGCAACCCCTATCCGCCCGATTACCCGCTGCATCATGATTTGAACCTGCTGCTGGATGCGGACTTGGCCATACTGGGCGCAGAACCGGCGCGCTTTGCCCAATACCAGGGCCAAATCCGCGCCGAGTACCAAAAAGTGCATCCGCAAACCTACCGCCGGCGCAGACGCAAAGTGCTGCAGGCCTTTGCCTGTCGGCAGCCACTGTTTCAGACGGCCTGGTTTCGGGAACGTTTCGAACGGCAGGCAAAAGAAAACCTAAAAACCGCCCGGGGCGGCAAACCCGATATTACGCCCATACGCCCCTAACGGGCGGGGAAGCCGGGGGCAGGGGCAATTTGACAAGGGCGGCGGCATTTTGCCCCATGAAACACCGTTTGCCGCGTTAAAAATGCAGCCTTACCGCGCCTTTTGCCTTGAATCAGGCATTTCCCATGCCCCAAACCGGCTCATTTGGCCCCTTCCCCCTGGCGCGCCGCCCGCAACCGCCACAGCGCGCCCCATATTATCAGCAACACGCAGCCGAAAAACATCAGACTCCACACGGGCAGGGGCAGCCCCAACACATATTCGCGCACCCCGCAGTTGCCGAAGCCCTTGACCACAAACTGCCACCATTCAAACAAAGGCCAGTCTTTCAGGCGGAAGGTCCAGGGTGCGCCGCAACTGGGCTGCTGGTCGGCGGGCAGGCTTTGCAGCCAGATTTGGTAGGCGGCCACCGACAAACCCCAAAGCGCGGGCAGGCTGACCAGGACGGCGGCAAAAACCCAGCCGCCCGCCTTGGCGGTGGGCAGCAGCAGGCACAATCCCGACACCAGCATCACCGAAATCACGGCCACCCGCTGCAAAATACACAGCGGGCAGGGGTTCAGCCCCATGACGTATTGGGCGAAAAACGACCCGCAGGTGCAGGCTATGCCGAGCAGGAAGACGGCGGACAAAACCTGCCGATAACTGAACTTCATCAAAATCTCCTTAACGGTTGAAACCCCGCCCTTCAGGGCGGTAGGATTCGGGTTTGTTCGGGAGGGGCGCAACCCCTTCCGAATCAGGGCGACACACGGGGCTGCGCCTTATGTGCGGCCCCGTGTGTTGAAACATAGTAAACATCCTTGGATGTCGGAATCATACGGCCGATTATACGCGCTTTGCACATATTGGTATTGCGGGGCGCGTTCAGGCTGCCTGCCGGCCGTAAATCCGGCGTTTCCACAACAAACAGCCCGCCAACACCAGCATGGGCAGCGGCAGCACCCAAAAAACGGCCTGCGGGCCCAAACGCATATGCAGCAGCCACTCGACCAGAAACGTCCCCGCCACCGCGCCGAAACGGCCTATGCCCAACATCCAGGCTATGCCCGTGGTGCGGCACTCGGGCGGGTAAAGGCGGGCGGCGAGTACGGGCAGCGACACCTGTACCGTATTCTGCATCACCCCCGCGAACAAAACCGCCGCCACCATAACCGCCGCCCACCTATCCTGGGCGAAACCTGCAGCCGCCAGGGTCGCGGCGGCCAAAAGCGACAACAGGGCCAGCAGCCGGTCGCCGTCAAAATGCGCCATCAAATAACCGCCCGCAACCGCCCCCAGCCCGCCCAAGGCGAACAAGGCCGCGATTTCCCCGCCCCGTTCCGGCAGCAGCAGCGGCATCCAATTGATGACCGCATAAAACACCACCAGCCCCATAAAATAACACAGCCACAACAAAACCGACCCCGCCAGCCAGGGCGCGCGCAATACCGTGCCGACCGGATGGCCGCCCGCCCTGCCGGATGATGCGGAAAACACCGCCCCGTCCAAATCGGCCGCCGGATTGATGCGCCCCAGCAGGCGGCGAACCTGGTCCTGCGCCCCGCCCCGAGCCGCCAGATAGGCCGGCGAACGCGGCAGCAGGAACACCATTGCAACCCCCAGCAGCAGGGGCAGCAGGCCGCACCACGTCAAAACGGCCCGCCAGCCGTATTCCGGAATCAGCCGCGCCGCCGCAAAGCCGCCGGCCGCCGCCCCCAGGGGAAAGCCGCAATACATGGTGTTCACCACCAGGGGTCTGAGCCTGTCGGGGCAGTATTCCGACAACAGCGCCACCGCGTTGGGCATGGCCGCCCCCAGCCCCAAACCCGTGATAAAGCGCAATACGGTCAGCTGTTCCACATTTTCCGCCGCCGCCGAAGCCATGCACATGGCCGAAAACAGCAGTACCGAACACACCAGCACCGCCTTGCGCCCCAGCCTGTCGGCCACCGGGCCGAATATCAGTGCGCCCAGTGCCAGGCCCAGCAGCGCGGCCGAAAGCACGGGCGCAAGGCCGTCCTTGGGCAGCCCCCATGCCACGGACAGCGCGGGGGCGACATAGGCGATGGCGGCCGTATCCATGCCGTCAAAAAAGGCCGCCAAAAAGCATAGGGCGAATACCAGCCCCTGCAGGCCGGAGAAACGGTTTTCGTTTAAAAAAGCCTGCACATCGACCGTGCGGCGGTTTTTTTCCATCTGTCATCCTCCCAAAGGCAAAACATAGAACCCGCCTGATACGATTGAAGCGGGCCGTCGAATACAGTAAACTTGCATTATTGAAAAATTTTATAGCCGTACGCAAGCGTGCCGGAAGGCGCGCCTTCGCCCTTGCCCCGATACGGCGTTTCAAGCAATTGAGGAATCTCGATGAAACCCGCCTTCGAGGTCAAATCCGTCCGGTTGGACGCGCTGGCCCTACAACCCGACAGCACCGATGAATCCGAATGGGCGCAGACGCTGGACGAAAACGCCGCCCGCTACCGCGAACTCAACCTGCCGCTGGTGTTGGACCTGCAGGCCTTCGACCCCCGGGGCATAGATGCGGGCGCGCTGGCCGCCCTGTTCCGCAGCCGGGGGCTGCCCCTGGCCGCCATACGCCACCACGACGCGGCGTGGGCCAAAACCGCAGCGGAAAACGGCCTGGCCTTCAGCGAGGCCCCGCCGCCGGGGGCGGGTGTGAGGGAGGAAAAAGCCGGGGAGGAGCGGCCGCCGGCCTTGGCCGCCGCCACGGTTTTTGTTTCCACCCCCGTCCGCACCGGCCAGCAGGTTTACGCCGAAAACGCCGACCTCATCGTTACCGGGGCGGTCAGCCAGGGCGCGGAGCTGATTGCGGACGGCAATATACATATTTACGCCCCCATGCGCGGGCGGGCGCTGGCCGGGGCCCAAGGCCGGCGCGACGCGCGTATATTTATCCATTCCATGCAGGCGGAATTGGTGTCCGTGGCGGGCATCTACCGCAATTTCGAGCAGGACCTGCCCAAGCACCTGCACAGGCAGGCCGTGCAAATCCATCTGCAGGACGACCGCCTGGTGATCAGTGCGATTGCGGGCTGAAACGCGGGCGTACCGTCATTGCTTAAATCTATAGTGGATTAAAATAAAAAATGGGATAAGGCGGCAATGCCCGCCGTGTATGGCGTTGGCAATGCCGTGGCCCTGCAATTTTAATCCGCTATATAAAACACGACATAAAGGAAACATTGTGGCAAAAATCATTGTTGTAACTTCGGGCAAAGGCGGCGTGGGCAAAACCACCACCAGCGCCAGCATCGCGGCCGGACTGGCATTGGAGGGTCATAAGACCGCCGTTATCGATTTTGACGTGGGCCTGCGCAACCTGGACCTGATTATGGGCTGCGAACGCCGCGTCGTTTACGACCTAATCAATGTCATCCAGGGCGAGGCCACGCTGAACCAGGCGCTGATTAAGGACAAGCATTGCGACAATCTCTATATATTGGCCGCCTCGCAGACCCGCGACAAGGAAGCCCTGACGCGCGAGGGCGTGGGCCGCGTGCTGAAGGAATTGGTTACGGAGATGGGTTTCGAGTTCGTTATCTGCGATTCGCCGGCCGGTATAGAGACCGGCGCGCTGATGGCGCTGTATTTTGCCGACGAGGCCATTGTTACCACCAACCCCGAGGTTTCCAGCGTGCGCGATTCCGACCGTATTTTGGGCATACTGCAGAGTAAGTCGCGCAAGGCCGAACAGGGCAGGCAGGTGGCCGAACACCTGCTGATTACCCGTTATTCGCCCGAACGGGTGGAAAAGGGGGAAATGTTGTCGGTGCAGGATATTTGCGATTTGTTGCGTATTCCGCTGATAGGGGTGATTCCCGAGTCGCAAAACGTGCTGCAGGCATCCAATTCGGGTATGCCGGTCATCCATCAGGATTCCGCCGCCGCACAGGCCTATAAGGATGTGGTCGCCCGGCTGTTGGGCGAGGACAGGGAAATGCGTTTTTTGGAAGCAGACAAGAAGAATTTCCTGAAACGCCTGTTTGGAGGTTGAGATGTCGCTGTTTGACAAATTGTTGGGCAAAAAGCCCAAATCGGCCGCCCTCGCCCGCGACCGCCTGCAGATTATTATCGCCCAGGAGCGTATGCAGGCGCAAACGCCCGATTACCTGCCCACGCTGCAAAAGGAGTTGTTGGAGGTTTTGTCCAAATATGTCAATGTTTCTTTGGACGATATCCGTATTTCGCAGGAAAAACAGGACGGGTTGGATGTTTTGGAACTCAATATCACGCTGCCCGACCAGTCTAAAAAGGCATAAGCCATGACTCTGACCGAATTGCGCTATATTGTTTCCGTCGCACAGGAGAAGCATTTCGGCCGTGCCGCCCAGCGCTGCCATGTCAGCCAGCCCACTCTTTCCATCGCCATTAAAAAGCTGGAGGAGGAGCTGGCGGTGTCTTTGTTCGACCGCAGCAGCAGCGAGGTTATGATTACGGATGCGGGCGAGCGTATCGCGGCCCAGGCGCGCCGGGTGTTGGATGAGGTCGATGTGATTTTGCAGCTGGCGCACGAGGAACAAAACGAGTTGGACGGGGCGTTCAAGCTGGGGCTGATTTTTACGGTCGCGCCCTATATGCTGCCCAAGCTGATTTTGTCGCTTAGGGATATCGCCCCCAATATGCCGCTGATGTTGGAGGAAAATTATACGCATATGCTGACCGACGCGCTCAAACGCGGTGATTTGGATGCCATCGTGGTGGCCGAGCCCTTTCAGGAAACGGGTGTGGTTACGGAGCCTTTGTATGACGAGCCTTTCTTTGTCATTGTGCCCAAAGGCCATCCGTTTGAGGAGTTGGATTCGGTTTCGCAGTTGGAGTTGGCAGAGGAAAAGGTGCTGCTGCTGACCGAGGGCAATTGTATGCGCGATAATGTGTTGGAAGGGTGCAATGAGTTGGCCGCCAAGCAGAAGATAGCCGGCCTGACCAATACGCTGCAGGGCAGTTCCATCAATACTATACGCCATATGGTCGCCAGCGGCCTGGCCATCAGTGTGCTGCCGGCCACCGCGCTGACGGAAAACGATCATTTGTTGTTCAGCATCATCCCCTTCGAGGGGGTCGCGCCCAGCCGCCGCGTGGTTTTGGCCTACCGCCGGAATTTCTTCCGCACCAAGGCTTTGTCGGCCATCCGTGCCGCTATTTTCCGTTCGCAGCTGGCGGGCGTGAGTTTCGTCTCCAAGGACGGGAAGAAGGATGCGGTAAAGTACCGCCGCCACAGCAAATAACCGGATAAAGGGCAAATTTTATGCGGTGTTTTGCCACGGCGCGGAAAAAAACGGCAAAAAGGCCGTCTGAAAACGGAAAAAAGGGTTTTCAGACGGCTTTTTTTCCGTTTGCCCTTCAAACGTCCCGCCCGCCCCTGCGCGGCAAAAACCGCACCGGCTGTTCGCCCTCGGGCAACACCTGTTTTTTCACCGCATGGCCGAACACGGTTTCCAGCGTTATTTTCGTTACCGGAACGCCCTGTCGCCACCAACCGTCCACGGCGGCGCGGGCGGCGGCCTCATCGTCAAAACCCATGGCGCGCCAAATCCCGGCCGTTTCCATATCCTGCCAAAAAGCCCCCGCGCTTCGGTAATGCAGTTCCAGCTTGGCGGTATCCATCACCGGGTCGTAAAAACCGTTGTCGGCCAACATATCGCCCAAATCGTGCATATCGATTAGGGCGGGCTTTAACGCCCTGATGCCCGACTCCTTCAGGCGGCTTTCGATTTCCGGCAAAGTTTCGCTGCCCAAATGCGTGAAGAACAACAAACCGTCCGTTTTCAGCGCGTCCGCCCACACCCGCAAGACCGGCAAAATTTCGTCTTGGGACAACAGATCCAGATTGGCCCACAACATATCGGCACAGGCGGCGGGCAGGGGCGCGTCTGCGGGCTGGAGGTGCTGCGCCACCGGTTTTTTCCCCGACAGGCGTGCCAACAAACCCTCCTTGCGGCGGGCGGCGGCCTCGCGCAAAAAATCAGGCCTGTGGTCATATTCGCTGAAAACCGCCTTGGGGTAACGCGCGGCCAGCAGGCTGCGGCTGACATCGCCGTCCGCACCGGCCAGCAAAATACTTTGCGGCACAGATTTGACAAAATCTAGCCGCTCATCGCCCCTTTCGGCAAAATGGCGGTGAATCAGCCAAAGGTCATCATCCATCATCGCTCCTTAAATGATTAAAGCCCCGCACGCCCATATCCTTCTGATAGTTGATTAAAATCACAATGCTACAGCGTTGCCAACGCCCTTATGCACTATCCGTAAACGGCCCTCGTTGCCGCCTTGTTTCATTTTGTGTTAATCCGCCATACATACTGCAACATCAAAAACCCCTGCCGAAAAAATCCGCCAACAAAGCGGCAAACTCCCCCGCATGGCTCAAAAAAGGCGCGTGCGCGGCCCTGTCCAACACCTTCAACTCGGCGCGGGGCAGATGTTGCGCCAAATACTCGCCCATGCGCGGCGGCGTAATCGCATCCCTGTTGCCGTACACCAACAGCACGGGCTGGCGGATATGCGGCAGCAGCGGGCGCGCGTCGGCGCGTTCCAAAGCCTCCAGCGCGCTTTCCAAAGCACGGGGCGTACCGTTTTTCAACATATCCGGCAAAACGGCCGCAATAATCCCGGCGCGGTCGGCATTGTGCAGCAGTTGCAGTTCCAAAAACTGGCGCATATATTTGGGATAATCCTGCCGAAACAGCGGCATCATCTTATCCAAGGCCGGCTTGTCCAGCCCCTGCGGATAACCGGGCGCGGCCTTCAGCTTGGCAAAGCCCGCCGTCAGGCACAGGCGGGCAACCTTGTGCGGATGGCGGTATGCCAAGTGCAGCGCGACCAGCCCGCCCAAAGACCAGCCCAAAAGGCAGCTGTCCTCGGCCAGCCCCTCGGCCAGGCTGTCGGCGGCCCGGACAATATCGAAACCCCCGTCCGAAGCGGCCGCGCCGTGTCCCGGCAAATCAGGCGCGGCCACCCGCCAATGCGGCGGCAGCAGCGGGCGCAGACTGTCGAAAACATGGCCGTTGGCCGCCCAACCGTGCAACAAAACCACCGAAGGATACCCCGTCATGCCCAACCTTTCCCTGCCGTCTTTCACGGCTGTCCGAAACTGCCTATTATGCCATGCCCCGACCGGCGGGCGCACCTGTCCCGACTGCCTGGACGACCTGCTGTCCTCGGCCATGCCCCAAGAATGCGCCTGCCCGCAGTGCGGCGGCTTGGGCGGCGGCGCAGAACCCTGCCCGTCCTGCCAAAAACACCCCCCGCCCTTTGACAGACTGTGGTCGTCCGCCTATTACGAAGCCCCGCTGAACGGCATCCTGCACGAATACAAATACCGCAGGCGCATAGAACTGCGTTTCACCCTGGCCGAACTCATGCTGCACCTGCCGCCGCCCTGGCTGGAAGAAACCCGGATAGAGTGCGTTTTGGCCGTTCCCCTGAGCCGCGAAAGGCGGCTGGAGCGCGGCTTCAACCAATGCGGGGAACTGGCGCGGATACTGGCTGCACACCACGGCCTGCCCATACTGCCCGAAAACACCGTCTTCAGACGGCCCGCGCCGCCGCAAAGCTCCCTGCCGCTTGACCGGAGGCAGCACAACGCATCGGGCGTATTCCGAACAGACGGCGACGTTGAAGACCTGAACATCCTATTAATCGACGATGTCGCCACCACCAACGCCACCCTGGCCGAATTGTGCCGCATACTGAAACAGGCGGGGGCGCGACACCTATATTGCTGGACCCTGATGCAGGCCAAAATGCAGAGGTTTTAACCGCATGGCCGCACCGGACGGCAGCAAAACGCGACAGGCGTATACCCTGCCGCCCCAAATGTTAAAAACCGCAATTTACCGTAAACCGCCCGGCCGGCGACCACAAACGCAACAAAGGCCAAACCGCGCCCAATGCCAATACCGGCGGGGAACGGCAGCCATAACCGCCCCGGGGGGCCGCATGAAGAAATGCAAAAACCTTGACGCGGCAAAACAATGTCGTGCATATTAACCGCCGTTTTAAGTATATGATTTTATGTTTACTGTTGTCCTATACCAGCCCGAGATACCGCCCAACACCGGCAACATCATCCGGCTGTGCGCCAATACCGGCGCGGATTTGCACCTGGTCAAACCCCTGGGTTTCCCGCTCGACTCCAGCAAAATGAAGCGGGCGGGGCTGGACTACCACGAATTTACCCGCCTGATTGTGCATGAAAACTTTACCGACTGCCTGGCCGCACTGGAAGGCCGCCGCATCTTCGCCCTGACCACCAAAGGGCATACCCGCCCCGACCGGGCGGATTTCCGGGCCGGCGACGTTTTCCTGTTCGGCCCCGAAACACGCGGCCTGCCGGCCGAAATTTTGGACGGCATGGGGGAGGGGGAAAAAATCCGCCTGCCCATGCGGGAGGGCAGCAGGAGCATGAACCTATCGAATACCGTTGCCGTAATACTTTTCGAAGCATGGCGGCAAAACAACTTTTTGGGCGGCTGCTGAACCGGCCGCCCGAAAACCCGCCCGAATACCACAATACCGGCCGGGGGAAGGCGACACCTTTCCCGGCCCCTACACCGTTCGGGTGGTTTTTGCGTTATCAACTCCGGAACAGGAACACGTTTTGACTAAAGCCAAAAATACCTTCTTCATCGGCGTATTCGCCGCCCTGTCGGCAGCCAGCACCGCCGTAGAACCCGCATCGGCCGGCGCCAAAGGCCTAGCCCCCGCAGTAGGGCACAGCAAAGGCCAGTTCGTCCCCGACGCGGTCGCCCAAGCCGAACCGCTGCATAAGACGGCCAACCTGAGCTACAAAGTGGCCGGCAAACGCTATTATCCGAGCAAGAAAGTAGAAACCTTCAGTCAAACCGGCAAGGCCTCATGGTACGGCCCCGGCTTTCACGGCAGAAAAACCTCCAACGGCGAACGTTTCGACATGAACATGATGACCGCCGCCCACCCCACCCTCCCCATCCCCAGCTACGCCAGAGTAACCAACTTGGCCAACGGCAAGACCGTGGTCGTCCGCATCAACGACCGCGGCCCCTTCCACGGCAGCAGGGTGATGGATTTGTCCAAGGCTGCCGCACAAAAACTCGGCTTCATGCACACCGGGGTGGCGCAGGTTAGGGTGGAACAAATAGTCCCGGGGGCAGACGCACAGATGCGCCGCGACAACAAACGCAAGGGCATAGTCAGCGTCCTAAGGAAAAAGGGCGATACCGAAATCTGATGCCGCCGGGTGTATGGCGGCTTGACCGCTTCCGCAGCGGGGCGGAAAACCCAAGGCGGAAACCCGGCTGCCGCCTGGTTTAAAACCAAAGGAACACACACATGATAGGCCGACTGACCGGCAAACTCATATCCAAACAGCCGCCGCAAATCCTGATTGACGTAAACGGGGTCGCCTACGAGGTGGAAGTCTCCATGCAGACCTTCTGCCTGTTGCCGCCCTTGAATGAAAACGTGCAACTGCTGACACGGCTGGTTGTCCGCGAAGACGCGCACCTGCTGTTCGGCTTTGCCGATGCGGCCGAACGCGGGGCTTTTTGCCAATTGCTCAAAGTCGGCGGGATAGGCGCGAAAACCGCCTTGGGCATTTTGTCCGCCATGACCACGGACGAATTGGCACAGGCCGTGGCCAAAGAAGATGTCAAACGCCTTTCTTCGGCCCCGGGCATAGGCAGAAAAACCGCCGAGCGCATGATTTTGGAACTGCGCGGCAAACTTGCCCCGGCAGGCGGAAGCGGCGGACAACCCACCCTCCCCGCAGCAGACGAAACCGAAGACATGGTCAGCACCCTGCTGGCCTTGGGCTATAACGAACGCGAAGCCAGGGCGGCGGTCAAAGGCATCCCGTCCGGCACGGAGGTAGGCGAGGGTGTCCGCCTCGCCTTGAAGAACCTGTTGAAATAGGGTAAAGACCGCTTCTTCCCCATAGGGAAACCGCAAGGGGGAAGCGGCAAAATGACGGCGGCGCAAAAGCGTACCGGTAGCGGCTCAAAAAGTATGTGATGTTGAAAAAACGGCAAAAAACCTCCCGTGCCGCCCAGGACGGGATACAAAGAAATACGGTTTCGACCGCAACTTTATAGGCGGTCATTTGCAGATGAAAAAGCGCGTGCCGCATATGCTTGCAGGCCATTGCGGCATAC
>JAUMUU010000028.1 GCA_030530545.1 Neisseria sp.
TATAAAAATACAAAAACCGCCCGAAAACCCGGCAAGGGATTTTCAGGCGGTTTTTTGCGCTTTGCCCTCAGCGTTTTGCTGACGGCTTGCGTTTCGGGTCGTTGGGGCGCAGTTGGGCGGCCAATTTATCGAGTATGCCGTTGATAAACTTATGGCTGTCCGTGCCGCCGAAGGTTTTGGTGATTTCTATGGCCTCATTGATAACCACGGGATAGGGCGTTTCCGGCATGGCGGCCAGCTCGTGGCAGGCGGTCAGCAATACGGCGCGTTCCACGGGATTGACCTCCTTCTCATCCCTGTCCAACAGCGGGCGGATATACTGCATATACTCTATGCGGTTTTGCTGCACGCCGAAAAACAGCGCGGTAAACAACTCGCCGTCGGCACGGGGGAAATCGGAGGCCTCGCGGATATTTTTGGCCACCTCGGGCGCGGCCGTATTATTTAAGGCAAGCTGGTAAAGCGCCTGCACGGCAAATTCGCGGGCGCGGCGGCGCGGGCTGGTTTTCATGGGCAATTCCTTTTCGGTTGAAACCCCGCCCTTAGGGGGCAGGGATGGTCTTATCAATGCTGCTGTGCGGGTTTGCCTTGCGGCTTGCCGCCTGATATCGTTTTTATCGTAATCGGTTATATGGCGAAATTCCCGAAACCCATGCGGCACAGGCTGCCGGGCCGCCCGCCCATACCGCCTTCCGGCGTTTTCCGTTCAGTCCGGCTGTTCGCCCAGCAAAAGGTTGGCCAGATTGCCGCATTCGACTGCGACCACGGCGGCCTCCCTGGCCTTTTCGATTATGCGCGCGTGGGCCTGTTCGTCGTTTTCGGTGGTCAAAACGGCATTGGCTATAGGTATGCTGTAATCCAGCGTAGTGCGGGTGATGCCGGCGGCGGATTCGTTGGCGACCAGTTCGAAATGGTAGGTCTCGCCGCGTATCACGCAGCCTATGGCGATAAGCGCGTCAAATTGCTGCGTGCCGGCCATGGACTGCAACACCAGCGGCAGTTCCAATGCGCCGGGTACGGTGGCCAGGGTGATGTCCTCATCGCGCACGCCCAACTGCAGCAGCTTTTCCACGGCGGCCTCCACCATGGCCGAGCCGACCTCGTTGGTAAAGCGCGCCTGGGCAATGCCTATACGCAGGCGGCTGCCGTTCAAATTCGGTTCTATGATGTTCATCGGGATTCCTTAAAGGTTGTGAAACCCCGCCTTGGGGGGGAGGTCGGGCGGGGCGGAAAAGCAGGATTATATAGCGGATTGGCCGGACGTGAGGCAAAGGGGGCGGCCGCCTCAGCCCGGGTTGCCGGCTTCTTCAAAGCCCGTTACCTGCAAACCAAAGCCGTTCAGGCCGTTCATGGAAGAGGGCTTGCCCATCACGCGCATTTTCTGCACGCCCAGCCCGGCCAGGATTTGCGCGCCTATGCCATAGGTTTTCCTGTCCCATTTTTTTACTTGGAAGCTGTTTTTGGGCAGGGTGCGTTCCAATAATGCCGAGCCGTCTTCGCTGCGGTGCAGCAGGATGGCCACCCCGCTTTCGGCACGGCTCAGGCGGGATAAGGCCGTGGGCAGGGGCCAGGAATGGTTGGGGTCGGTTTGCAGAAAATCCATCGCGCTGAACGGTTCGTGCACGCGCACCAGCGTTTCCCCGTCTGCGGAAATTTCGCCCTTCACCAGGGCCAGATGGGTTTCGCCCGATAGCTTGTCCACATAAACGTGTTGGCGGAACGGGCCCCAGGGCGTGTGGATCAGGGTGTCGCCCATTTCTTCCAACAGGCTTTCGGTGCGGCTGCGGTATTCGATCAAATCGGCAATCGTGCCGATTTTGATGCCGTGTTCGCGGGCGAACTTCATCAGTTCGGGCATACGCGCCATAGTGCCGTCGTCGTTCAAAATCTCGCAAATCACGCCGGCGGGTATCAGGCCGCCCATCTGCGCCAAATCCACGGCCGCCTCGGTATGCCCGGCGCGCACCAGCACGCCGCCCTTTTGCGAACGCAGGGGGAAGATATGGCCGGGCTGGACGATATCTTCCGGCCTGACTCCGGGCGAAACGGCCGTTTGGATGGTGTGGGCGCGGTCGGCGGCGGAAATGCCGGTGCTGATGCCTTGCGCGGCTTCTATGGAAACGGTGAAGTTGGTGCCGTATTGCGCGCCGTTCCTCTGCGTCATCTGCGGCAGGCGCAGGCGGTCCACCAATTCGTCGTTCATGGGCAGGCAGACTAACCCTCGCGCGTGCTTAATCATGAAATTTACCGCCTGGGGGGTAACGAATTGGGCAGCCATTACCAAATCGCCTTCGTTTTCGCGGTCTTCGGCATCGGTGATGATGACCATTTTGCCGGCTTTGATGTCGGCCAGGATTTCGGGGATGGTGGAAACGGCTGTCATGGTGTGTTTGCCTTTTGGTAAATTCGTTGTCCGCGGATGGGCGGTGTCCAGCCACATGGCGGGCATGGCGGCGGCCTGTTCGATTTTGCGGGCCTTTTTTTCGCCGAAGGATTTGTCCTTCAACAGGGCGGAAAGCTCGCCCGTATTGACGGCGGCAGCCTTGGCAAAGCGCGCCTGGCTGCCGCCGTAGTGCCGGTCTATCCACTGCCTGAGGTTGGCGCGGCGCAGGTCGGTAACGGTCATGGCGGTTTTAGGGAATATGGTGGGGGGCGATTGTATGCCTGTGTTTGCCAAAAAGCAAACTTCCGCCGCGCCGGATGCGCTTTGCCTTGTCGGCCGCCGCCTTATATCGAAATTCGATTTAATCCGCTATAATCAATCCCCCCGTTTTCAGGCGGCCTGCCCCGAAACCGCAGGCCTCCCGGACGCGATATCCCTTAAACCGCCGCATCGTCTGAAACCCTAGCCATGCGCCTTCATGCCGAATGTGCATGGCTAGTGTTTTAGCTTTGCGGCACACCGAAAGGCAAACCATGTTCGACAAACACGTCAAAACCTTCCAATACGGCCAGCACACCGTAAGCATAGAAACCGGCGAAATCGCCCGCCAGGCGGCCGCCGCCGTCAAAGTCTCCATGGGCGACACCGTGGTTTTGGTGGCCGTTACCGCCAACAAGGAAGTGAAGGCGGGGCAGGACTTCTTCCCGCTGACCGTGGATTATCTGGAACGCACCTATGCCGCAGGCAAAATCCCCGGCGGCTTTTTCAAGCGCGAAGGCAAACAGAGCGAGAAGGAAATCCTCACCAGCCGCCTGATAGACCGGCCCATACGCCCGCTGTTCCCCGAAGGCTTTTACCATGACATCCAAATCGTGGCCATGGTGGTTTCGCTGGACCCCGAAATCGACTCCGACATCCCCGCCATGATAGGCGCGTCTGCCGCGCTGGTGTTGAGCGGCGTGCCCTTTGCCGGCCCCATAGGCGCGGCGCGGGTGGCCTATGTGAACGATGTCTACGTCTTAAACCCGACCAAAAACCAGCTTGCCCGCTCCAAACTGGACCTGGTGGTGGCCGGTACGGAAAAAGCCGTGCTGATGGTGGAATCCGAAGCGCAAATCCTGCCCGAACACATCATGTTGGGCGCGGTGGTGTACGGCCACGAACAAATGCAGGCCGTCATTGCCGCCATCAACGAACTGGCCGACGAGGTCAATCCCGAGGTATGGGATTGGCAGCCGCCCGAAACCAAGGCCGAACTGGTGGCCAAGGTGCGCGAAATCGCGGGCGAAACCATCAACCAGGCCTTCAGCATCCGTTCCAAACAGGCGCGCGGCGCGAAAATCGCCGAGGCATGGGCCGCCGTCGAGGCCGCATTGATAGACGAAAACACCGACACCCTGGCGGCCAACGAAATCAAAGGCATATTCAAACACCTGGAGGCCGACGTGGTGCGCGGCCGCATCCTTGACGGCCAGCCGCGCATAGACGGCCGCGACACCCGCACCGTCCGCCCGATAAACATCCAAACCGGCGTATTGCCGCGCACCCACGGCTCGGCCCTGTTCACGCGCGGCGAAACCCAGGCGCTGGCCGTGGCCACCTTGGGCACGTCGCGCGACGAACAGGTGATAGACGCGCTTTCGGGCGAATACACCGACCGCTTCATGCTGCACTACAACTTCCCGCCGTATTCCACCGGCGAAGTCGGCCGCATGGGCGCGCCCAAACGCCGCGAAATCGGCCACGGCCGCCTGGCCAAACGCGCCCTGTTGGGCGTGTTGCCGTCGCCCGAAGATTTCAGCTACACCATGCGCGTGGTATCCGAAATCACCGAATCCAACGGCTCGTCCTCCATGGCCAGCGTGTGCGGCGGCTGTTTGAGCCTGCTGTCTGCGGGCGTACCCCTGAAGGCGCATGTTGCCGGCATCGCCATGGGGCTGATTTTGGAGGGCAACAAGTTCGCCGTCCTGACCGATATCTTGGGCGACGAAGACCACTTGGGCGACATGGATTTCAAAGTGGCCGGTACGACCAACGGCGTAACCGCGCTGCAAATGGACATCAAAATCCAGGGCATTACCAAAGAAATCATGGAAATCGCGTTGGAACAGGCTAGAGAGGCCCGCCTGCACATCCTGGCGCAGATGAAGGAGGCGGTAAACGGCCCGCAGGAATTGTCGCAGCACGCCCCGCGCCTGTACACGATGAAAATCAACCCCGACAAAATCCGCGAGGTCATAGGCAAGGGCGGCGAAACCATACGCGCCATCACCGCCGAAACCCACACCGAAATCAATATAGACGACGACGGCACGGTAACGATTGCCGCCGCCACTTCCGAGGCGGGCGAGGCGGCGAAAAAACGCATAGAGGAAATCACCGCCGAAGTGGAAGTGGGCAGGGTGTATGTAGGCACGGTATTGAAACTGCTGGACAACAATGTAGGCGCGATTGTGAATGTCATGCCCGGCAAGGACGGCCTGGTGCACATCAGCGAAATCGCCCACGAGCGGGTGAAAAACGTTTCCGACTACCTGCAGGTCGGCCAGAGCGTGAACGTGAAAGCCCTGGCGGTGGACGACCGCGGCCGCATCCGTTTGTCGATTAAGGCCCTGCTGGACAAACCGGCCGAAGCGTAACAGCCGCCCCCCGTGCCGCCGTCCAAGGCGAAGGGCGGCGCGGGGGGCGTGCCGGAGGAGGTGCGGGGAAAAGGGAATGAGGGCCATACCGTCAGGCTATCGCCGCATACGGGGCTTGAAATCGGCAGGACGCAGCCTTATCCTAGGCATCACTTTGTTTGCAACCGAAAAGAAAAGGATGAAAAAATGAGCAGCGAATTGATCGTGCATACCAGCGATGCGAATTTCGAACAAGATGTGTTGAATTCGGATGTGCCGGTATTGTTGGACTTTTGGGCACCGTGGTGCGGGCCGTGCAAAATGATCGCGCCGATTTTGGACGACGTGGCCGCCGAATTTCAAGGCCGCCTGAAAGTGGTCAAAATCAACATAGACGAAAACGAGCAAACCCCCGCCCGCTTCGGCGTGCGCGGCATTCCGACCCTGATGGTGTTCAAAGACGGCAAAAACGTCGCCACCAAAGTGGGCGCGCTGGCCAAAGGCCAACTGACCGCCTTTGTGAACGCCTCGATTTGAACATTTGCAACCTTAAAACGGTTATGCCTGCCCGCATACCGTTTTTTTTATGCGGATAAGGCCGTATCGCCGGGCGGGTTAATTCGTTATAATCCCCGCCGTTTTTAAAGGGATGAGCGACATGGCGCCTTCTTACCGACAACAGTTGGCCGACAAACAGGACAGGATGAAGCGGCTGTTTGCAGGCATCGCCATGCCCGAATGGCAGGTGTTCCCCTCGCCCGGGCAACACTGCCGTATGCGTGCCGAATTCCGCATCTGGCACGAGGGCGGGAACATCAGCTACGCCATGTTCGAGCCGGGCAAAAAGGCGGGGGCGGCCTCGCTGGTCCGCCTGGACGGCCTTCCCGCCGCATCGGCCGCCATCAACCGCCTGATGCCGCCCCTGCTGGCCGCACTCTCCGCCGACCCGCTGCTCAAAGGCCGCCTCTACCAATGCGAATTTTTAAGCACGCTGGCGGGCGAAATGCTGGTCAGCCTGATTTACCACAAAACACTTGACGAAGGCTGGCAACAGGCCGCCCGCGCCCTGCAGGACAAATTCGGCATCTTCATCATAGGCCGCAGCAGGGGGCAGAAGCTGGTGTTGGCGCAGGACTTCGTTACCGAAACGCTGACGGTGGACGGCGAAACTTTCCGCTACCGCCAGCCCGAGGGCGGCTTTACCCAGCCCAATGCGGCGGTGTGTGAAAAAATGCTGGAATGGGCCTGCGTCTGCGCGCAAACGCCAAACCGCGACCTGTTGGAACTTTATTGCGGCAACGGCAACTTCACCCTGCCGCTTGCCCGCCGCTTCCGCCGCGTGCTGGCCACCGAGGTTTCCAAAACATCGGTCAAGGCGGCACTGTGGAATATCGGGGCTGACGGCGCGGACAACATCCGCATAGCCCGGCTGTCGGCGGAAGAATTTACCGAGGCGTTTGACGGCCGCCGCACCTTCCGCCGCCTGAGCGAACAAAACATAGATTTGGCCGCCTATGATTTTTCCACCGTATTGGTAGACCCGCCGCGTGCGGGCGTGGACAGCGATACCTTGAAACTGCTGGCACGCTTCGAGCGCATCATCTATATATCCTGCAACCCCGACACCCTGCGCGCCAATGCGGACAGCCTGCTGAAAACGCATACCGTGCAAAAGGCGGCCCTGTTCGACCAGTTCCCCTTTACCCCGCATATGGAAAGCGGCCTGCTGCTGCACAAAAAAACCGCCTGAAAACCCCGCCGCGCCGCGCAGCTTCAAGGATTACGGATGCGGGCGGCGGCGGGTTTTGTTATAATTTACCCGACCCGATGAAAAGGGTGGACTTCTGATTATCCAACTCTGAAAGGACTGAAAAATGTTTCCCGAATACCGTGATTTGATTTCAAAACTGAAACAGGAAGATGCCCATTTTGCCCGGGTTTTTGACGAACACAACGAATTGGACGACAAAATTTCCGGCCTGGAAAACAACCCCGTTACCAGCGTAACCGCACAAGACGAAATCGATGCCTTGAAACTGAAAAAACTGGCCTTGAAAGACCAACTGTTCGAACTGCTGAAAAAAGCCGAGGCCGAAGGCAAATAAACCCGCCCGCCCCGGCGCGAAAGCCGTCTGAAACCGATTTCAGGCGGCTTTTTCATCAAAAACAACAACCCCAAACCGCCCGTGCGGGCCAAGGACGCACATGACCGTTTTGAAATTCACCAAAATGCACGGCCTGGGTAACGACTTCATGGTTATCGATGCCGTAAACCAGACTTTCGACCCCCTTGCCGCCCCCATAGCACAGTGGGCCGACCGCCACACCGGCATAGGGTTCGACCAACTGCTGGTGGTGGAAAAAACCGAAGACCGAGGCGTGGACTTCCGTTACCGCATCTTCAACGCGGACGGCGGCGAAGTAGGACAATGCGGCAACGGCGCACGCTGTTTCGCCCGATTTGTCGCCGACAAAGGCTTGAGCGCGAAGCGGGAAATCCGCGTGGCGACGGCCGGGGGCATCATTGTCCCCAAACTAATGGACGACGGCCGGGTAAGGGTCAATATGGGGCGGCCGCGTTTCGCCCCGGCCGAAATACCCTTCCTGCCCGTGGGCGGCGGCACTGAAGGCGGGGTTTACCGCATACCGGCAGGCGGGGGCGAAGCCGAATTCGGCTGCGTCAATATGGGCAACCCCCATGCCGTCCTGTTGGTGGACGATGCCGACACCGCCCCCGTGGCCTCATTGGGGGCGCAACTGGAAGGGCACGAATGCTTTCCCGAGCGGGTCAATGTCGGCTTTATGCAGATAATGGGCAAAAACCACATCCGCCTGCGCGTATATGAACGCGGCGTAGGCGAAACACAGGCCTGCGGGACGGGGGCGTGCGCGGCGGCCGTGTCCGGTATCAGGCGCGGGCTGCTTGACGGCGGCAAACCGGTACGGGTGGATTTGCCCGGCGGCACACTGTTTGTCGAATACGCGGGGCAGGACGTACTGATGACCGGGCCTGCCCAAACGGTATTTGAAGGCGAAGTGGCTTATTAGGGGTTGTTGATGATTACCGGTTTCCGCACCTTTGGCCAAGGCGGCCGGCACATAACAATAAAATATAATGATGACGGATATTGATTGGTGGGCGGTTGCCGCCTATGTCGGATTGTTCGCGGCGGTTGCCGTCAGGGGAAGACTGGTGTGGTGGCCGCTGTCGGCGTTTTTACTGTGGCTGGCGGCAAATGTCATGCTTTTATCTTATTTTCACCTGCCGCCGGCCCGGTGGCCATCATACATGCCCCAGCTTTACATCCTGCCTGCGGGGCTGCTGTTTTTATACCGCTGCAGGCGGCCGGGCGGCAAAGGGCGGCGCGTACCGGCCGTATTGTTTGCCGAAGCGGGCGCGGCCTGGGCGGCTTGTGCCTGCCTGCTGCTGGTTTCGGCCTGGGCAGTGTTCCCCCACGGCAAATCCCCCGCCATCCTGCCCGCAGTATTGGATATGTATTTGCTGCAGCCGTTTTTTTCCTTGGTCATGCAACTGCTCAGCATGGCGGTGTTTTGGCTGCTCCGCAAGGCGGGCGATGCGCCGTATGACGCGCCCTTTTCCGCCGTGCGCTTCTCGGCGGGCGTGTTGATGCTGCTGCCGGCGCAGCTGTCATATGTGTTTGCCCCGCCGCCGGCCATATAACTTTTAGTTTGCCTTTGCGCCTTTAGAAATTATTTTGTTTTCAAACGTTGCTGCACTAAGATGCCGCAGTCGCCCTTAAGCCGCCCCGTGCGCTGGAATTATGAAAGGAAACAACATGAATATTGCAAACAACATCACCGACCTGATAGGCAACACCCCCCTGGTGCAGCTGAACCGCTTAACCGAGGGGCTGCCCGGCCGGGTAGTGGCCAAGCTGGAATTTTTCAACCCGGGCAGCAGCGTGAAGGACCGCATTGCCGAAGCCATGATAGAGGCTGCCGAAAAAGAAGGCAAAATCAACAAAGACACAGTAATCGTGGAAGCCACCAGCGGCAATACCGGCATAGGTTTGGCCATGGTTTGCGCGGCACGCGGCTACAAACTGGCCATCACCATGCCCGAGAGCATGAGTAAGGAAAGGCGTATGCTGCTGCGCGCCTTCGGTGCGGAATTGATTCTGACCCCGGCCGCTGAGGGCATGAACGGCGCGATTGCCCGCGCGCAGGCCTTGGTGGACGAACATCCCAATACCTATTTCATGCCCCGCCAGTTTGATAACTTGGCCAATGTCGAAATCCACCGCAAAACCACGGCCGAAGAAATCTGGCGCGATACCGACGGCCAAGTGGACATCTTCGTGGCCGGCGTGGGTACGGGCGGCACGGTAACCGGCGTGGGCGAGGTATTGAAGGCCCGCAAGCCCGATGTGAAAATCGTGGCGGTAGAACCCGATGCCTCGCCCGTATTGAGCGGCGGCGAAAAAGGCCCGCACCCGATTCAGGGTTTGGGCGCGGGCTTCGTACCCAGCATCCTGAACACCAAAATCTACGACGAAGTCATCCGCGTTACCGGCGAAGATGCCTTTGCAACCGCCCGCGCCGCAGCGGAAAAAGAAGGGATTTTGGTCGGCATTTCTTCCGGCGCGGCCATTTGGAGCGCGCTGCAGCTGGCGGCAAAAGAAGAAAACAGGGGCAAGCTGATAGTTGTGCTGATTCCTTCTTACGGCGAACGTTACCTGTCTACCCCGCTGTTTGCCGATTTGGTGTAAACGGGGGCTGTGCCGCCTTTGAAGGCGCATAGGCAGAAAACGGGGCAGGGCGGTCTTCTCACCGCCGCGCCCCGTTTTTGTCCGCCCGGTATCGGAGGCGGGGCGAATCCTCTATAATGCGCGGCTTTGTCCGGCGGTTTGTGTCTTTTTGCCGCAAGGGGCGTTTTTCCGCTAAAATGCCCCGGCACAAGGCCGCACGCGCAAGCCCCGAAAACCTGTTTGAGGTATGGCGGACGGGCTAAAACCCGTATGGCGCGCCTTGCCCCGGTCGGAATGAAATCCGCCGTATTTTGACGCAATGCCCGCATGGCCGCCCTTGGCGTGTTTCCGTATCCGTTTTTATTCGTCCCGCCCTCCCCGGGGATTGGGAGCAAAAAGGAATTTTGATGAAAAAATCCCTTCTGTTTGTTTTGGCGGCGGTAACTTTGAGTGCCTGTCCGTCTTATTATTATTCGTCCCCCCCGACAAACAAGGGGACGGCAGGCACGCGCACCACCCCTTCGTCCGGCGGCTACCGTTTGGCGGCCAGCCATTGGAGTGATGTTTCCAAAATCCGGGCCGAGGCCTACCGCTTGAACAGCCAGGTGGGCGAGGGCAAGATGACCAAGGTGCAGGCGGCGCAAAACCTTAACCGCTTCCGTTTGAAGCTGGTCGGTTCGAACCAGGTGGATGACGATGTTTATGAAAGTTACCTGCGTTCGGCGGTAGACAGCCAGCGCGGCGAGATTACGACCGCCCAATCGAAAAACCATATTCAAAGCACTTTGAAGGGGTGGCAGCAGCGTTGGCCGAATATGCAGAACAAACCGGCCAATCCCGCCTTTACCAATTTCCTGATGGAGTTGATGGAGATGCAGCCCCTGCGTTGAATGTGCCGCCCGTCATGGCCGAATCCGAAAAAGCGTAACGGCGGTATGCCCCGTTGCGCTTTTTGTCAAATCCCGCCCCAAAAAAGCATGGTATGCCGTCCCGGGAGGGGTGTTTACGGCCACAGCCAGGCCCAGACGCGGCGGCCTTCGCCTTGCAATATCATAAAGGTCCGGCAGGCGGCGGCCGTGGTCATACATTCCAAACCTATGCCGCGCGCGGCCAGGGCGGCAACGGTTTTCGGGGGAAGGAACTGTTGTTTTTCCCCCGTGCCGACCAATATCACTTCGGGACGGGCGCGCCCTTCGAAGCAGGCGGTAAACGAGCGTGCGTCCAGTTCGGCCGGCAAGGCCTCGGGACACGGCTGGCATTCGTCTTCCAACAGGCGTACGGCGGTGGTGTATTCCCGCCCGCCTATATTCAGACGGCCGGATTCGTAACCTTCGATACCGGGTCCGCCGTTGCGGCGGTTTTCTTCAAACAGCATTTTTCTTCTTTCTGGATGGTGGATTTTCGGGTAGCATTGCGCGTTTTGGCGGTGCAGGGCGCACCGGCGCGGCAGCATTGCGCTTTCGAACAACTATAATCCGCCGTGCTTCGTTATTTTACCCCCGCCGCCGTGCGGGATGCCAGTCGGGGGATTTTAACCATCAAGGTAAGGAAATCACATATGAAACCGGTCAATATCGGTATTTTGGGTTTGGGAACCGTGGGCAGGGGCACGGTGGAAGTATTGCATAAAAACGCGGCCGAAATCAGCCGCCGGCTGGGGCGCGAGGTTCGTGTGTTTATGGTGTCCACGCGGGACGAGGCCAAAGCCCGCGCCGCCTGCCCGCCCGAAACCCTGATTGCCGCCGACCCCTTCGAAGTCGTGCGCCATCCCGAAGTGGACATTGTGGCCGAAGTGTATGGCGGCACGGAAACGGCCAAGGAGCTGGTGTCGGAAGCCATACGCCACGGCAAACACATCGTTACCGCCAACAAAAAGCTGCTGGCCGAATACGGCAACGAAATCTTCGCGCTGGCAGAAGAAAAAAACGTGATGGTGCAGTTTGAGGCGGCGGTGGCGGGCGGCATTCCGATTATCAAGGCCCTGCGCGAGGGGCTGGCCGCCAACCGCATCCGCAGCATAGCGGGCATCATCAACGGCACGAGCAATTTTATTTTGAGCGAAATGCGCGAAAAGGGCAGCACCTTTGCCGATGTCCTGAAAGAGGCGCAGGCCCTGGGTTACGCCGAAGCCGACCCGACCTTCGATATCGAAGGCCATGACGCGGGGCATAAAATCACCATTATGAGCGCGCTGGCCTTCGGCACGCCGCTGGATTTTTCCGCCTGCCATCTGGAGGGCATAGGCAAACTCGACAGCCGCGACATCCAATACGCCGAAGAACTCGGCTACCGCATCAAACTGTTGGGCATTACCCGTAGGACCGACAAGGGTATAGAGTTGCGCGTCCATCCCACCCTGTTGCCCGAAAGCCGCCTGTTGGCCAATGTGAACGGGGTGATGAATGCCGTGCGCGTGAATGCCGACATGGTGGGGGAAACCTTGTATTACGGCCCGGGCGCAGGCGCGCTGCCTACCGCCAGTTCCGTGGTGGCGGACATTATAGACATCGCCCGCCTGATGGGCGCGGATACGGGCAACCGCGTCCCCTATCTGGCCTTCCAGCCCTCGCAGGTGCAGGCGCAAACCATTTTGCCCATGGACGAAATCACCAGCAGCTACTATTTGCGCGTCCGGGTGGAGGACAAACCCGGCGTATTGGGGCGGCTTGCCTGTTTGTTGGCCGAACAGGGCGTTTCCATAGAGGCCCTGATTCAAAAAGGGGTGTTGGACCAAGAGACGGCCGAAATCGTCATCCTGACCCACAGCACGGTGGAAAAAAACATCAAAGCCGCCATTGCGGGCATAGAGGGCATGGACACGGTGCGCAGCAAGGTTGTGATGATACGCATGGAGAGCCTGCATGACTGAAGGACAGGGGTCCAAACCGCCCGAAAGCCTCTCGGACGAAGAACGCCGCGAACAAATGCTCAAGGGCAAACGCAAAATCCGCACCATACGCATCTGGCTTTGGGTTGTCGCCTCGCTGTTCGCCGCCACTTTTTTCCTGTCGCAATGCGCCATGAGCAAGCCGCGCGCCAAGGCCATGATAATCGAATCCTGCATTAAAAACGTGCCTTTTGCGCCGCAATGGCAGGACGGCCTCAAGGCCTCGGGGCTGGAGGACAAGGATGGCGGGCTGGTTGCGGCCTATTGCGGTTGCATGTGGGATAAGCCCTTGGACAGATTGTCGCAAAAGCAGTTGGACGGTTTTGCCAAGCTCGATAGCGGGAAGCAGTTGGAACTTTTGGGCGGGGCGGATGCGTTTAGGGCGCAGGACAAAAAATGTATGGCGGCCTTGGCCGAAACGGCAGATGCCGCCCCCGCTTCGGGCAGATAAGGCGGCAAACTGATGGCGGCCGGGTCGGGCGTTACGGTTTTTCGGCCGTCCGGCCGTATCTGCCCAACAGTGGCCTGATTGCCGCTATTTCCCGCAACGCCCTGATTTCTTCAAATAAAAGGCCTGCCCCGGGGTAGGCCTTCTTCAACATTCCCAACCATTGTTTCAAACGCGCCACGGCGTATTTTTCGTTGTCCGAATATTGCAGGCACAAGTCGATAAACGGGTTCATCAGGCCGGCGATTTCTTCAAACCCCATTTCCGCATCCTTCCCTCCGTTTGCGCCATGTTTTATCCGCCTGGCCAAATCGGGACGCATGACCGCGCCGCGCCCTATCATCACGCGGGTGCAGCCGCTGGCCGCGACCATGGCGAGGTAGTCTCGGGGGGTGAATATGTCGCCGTTCGCCGTTACCGGCACGGGGACGGATCGGGCGATTTTCCCTATCCATTCCCAATGTGCGGGCGGGTCGTAGCCTTGGAGTTTGGTGCGGGCGTGTACGGTCAGGCCGCAGGCGCCGCCCTCGGTTATGGCGCGCGCGTTTTCCAGTGCCAGCGAGGTATCTTCGTAGCCCAAACGCATTTTGCCGCTTAAAGGGATGTGCGGCGGCAGGGCCTGCCGCAGGGCGCGGACGATGCGGTATATGCGTTCGGGTTCGCGCAGCAGTACCGCGCCGCCTTGGTGGCGGTTTACAGTGGGGGAGGGGCAGCCGAAGTTCAGGTCTATTTTTTTCGCGCCGCAACGCACGGCGGCCAGGGCGTTTGCCGCCATATGGGCTTCGTCGCCGCCCAACAGTTGCACGGTGCAGGGCACGCCGGCCGCCGTTTTCGCGCCCGCCGCCAATTCGGGCGCGGCCCGCAGCCAGACGGGTCGGGAATGGACGGTGTGGGTGATGCGGACGAATTCGCTCACGCATTCGTCAAAGCCGCCGATATGGGTCAGCAGTTCGCGCATGGGCGGGTCGGCCAGCCCCTGCATGGGGGCCAGCACTATCCGGCACGGGTCGGCGGGGGAGGAGTAAGGTGGTGTCATGGGGTGTGGTCTGTTTGCCGGCGTATGAGTCGGCGTATGGTGTGGCGGTTGGGGTGCAGGGCCAGGCGCAGGCGGGGTGAAAGGGGGTTGGGCAGCCCCAGGATTTCGGCCGCCACGGCCTCGGCGCACCAGGGTGCGGTGGCCAGCCCCCTGCTGCCGTGGCCGCTGCTTACCCAGACGTTGGGCAGGTAGGGGCAGGGTGTGTCCAGCGGGTAGTTTTTGTCGTGCGCGAGTTTGGCGTATTGCCGCATCATGGCGCGGGTGTCGCCTACTCGCCCTACGGATGGCAGGTGGTCGGGGTTGTCGCAGCGTATGGCGGCATGGCCTTGGCCGGAGGACGGGGGCAGTCCGGCCAATTGGGGGTGCAGGGCGGCCAGCAGGCGGCGGTTGTGGGCTTCGTCTTCTTCGCGCCAGCCGCTTAGGCTGTCGTGGGGGTGGAAGGTCGCGCCGTAACAATGCCGCCCCTGCCAGGCGGGACTGATGTAGCCCGCGCCCGATAAGGCGGTTTTTAGGTGTAGGGAATGGGGTGTGGCGGCGGCCGAGCCGGTCTGGCCGCGTATCATCTGCCAGGGGAAGTCTTCCAAGCCGGGCATACGGGGGCTGTCCGCGCCCGCGCAGTAGACGAGGTGGGTGGCTTGATATTGGTTTTGCGGGGTGTGCAAGTGCCATAGTCCGTTTTGGTGTTGTGCGGATAGCAGGGGGCAGTGTTCGTGCAGGCTGATGAGGGGGTGGTCCAGCAGGGCGCGTACCAGTGCGGGCGGGTGCAGCCATGCGCCTTGCGGCCAGTATAGTCCGTCCGTAAGGGGCGTTATGCCCGCCAAATCGGCGGCCCGGTCTGAGGATACGCCGCGATATAGGTGGCGGTGGCGGCTTTGGGCGGCCAGTTGGGCGTTGCGGCGGCGTTCGGCCTGGTTGTGGTTGAGGTGCAGTACGCCGCAGGCCTGCCAGTCTTGGCTGTCGGGCAGCAGGGCTTGGAGCAGGCGGCGGCTGTGGCCGTATCCGCCCAACAGGAGTTCGGTTTGTTCGGTGTCGTGGGCGGAAATTTTGGCGTATAACAGGCCTTGGCGGTTGCCGCTGGCCGCCTGTGCCGCCCCTGCGGCTTCCAATACCAGTACTTCCGCGCCGCGTTCGGCCAGGGCGCGCGCCACTGCCGCGCCTGCTATGCCCGCGCCTATGACGGCCGTTTTTTGCGGCGGGGTGTGTTCGGGCGGGGCGGCAAACCAGGGTTGGACGGCGGGGGCGGTCTGCTGCGGCAGGCTGCCGGTGCGCCATGTTATGCCTTGGGGAAAGTATTCGCCCAAATGTGAGGCGGCCGCGCGCGGTATCAGCCACAGTTCCGCCCTATGGGGCAGCAGGCCGTAAAGGATATTGACGGCGGCAAATTGGATGCAGGATGTTTGTTGCGGCCATAGTTGCAGGAAATGCCGCTCGGCTTCGGACGGTTGTGCCGAAGGGGCAAACGGGGGCAGGGCATCATGGGGCAGGCAGACGGCCAGATGGCGGTGTGTCGCGGCGGCGGCCAGCAGTTCTGCCACGGGCGGCGGCGCGTTCCAAACGGCTGCGGTGTTGTCCATTGTTTCTCTCCGGGTTGGCAATCCGCCCGATGCGGCGGTGTTTTTTGGCAGCATCCCGGCCGCCGGGTAGGGATTATATCGCCAAACGGCCAATAGGCAGCAAGGGCTTTGCAAGGCCGTCCGTCCTTGAAAGGCCGTGTGGGAAAACGGATAATCATGCCCTGGTTTTTTGCTTTCTGAGAAAATCTTACGCCATGGGTCATGGTTTTGGGCCGTAAGGAAAATTTTTTCCAATCTTTCAAATTCATAAAAATTTCCTTAATGGTTGAAACCCCGCCCTTCAGGGCGGTAGAATTTGGGTTTATTCGGGAGGGGCACAACCTCTTCCCAATCGGGGCGACACACAGGGCTGCGCCTTATGTGCGGCCCTGTGTGTTGAAACATAGGATGAAAGCCGTTATGCAGAAAAATTACCTGGTTCTTTTGGCCGCATTGTTTGCCGCCGCGCCCGTGTCGGCAAAATCTGCCGTTATCCAAAAAGCGCAACTGCTAGGAAAATGGCAATGCACTGCCGCCGATGATACGTTTATGACGTTTGCTTTCGACAGCGGGCAAAAAGCAAATGTAACCGTGGACATGACGATTCCCTTTTCCGACACGCCCAAAGACGAAACTCTGACCTACCGCCACATTGCCGCCGGTACTTGGACTTTGGATGCGGGGAAGGTCAGTCTGAGTATTAAAACCATAGATGTCGAGCGGCAACACGATCCTGCCAAAATCCGCACCGCCGCATGGCGCGAAACGGATAAGGAAACTTTCGCCCATATGAGAAGCGCCATCGGCAAGCCCGGCCGGCTGCAAATGCAGGTCAAGCAAGTCGGCAACGGTATGATGCGCGTCCGTATGCAGGGCTACTACAGTGATATGACTTGCCACAAGGTTTAATGTTCACGCTGTTGCCGCGCTACTTTGAAAGCGGTAGGTAAAAAAGGCCGTCTGAAAACGTGCAAACATCTTTTCAGACGGTTTCAATCAATCTTTGTCCGCCCTAACACCAACACCGCGCACGGCAAACCGCCGTGTAGGAAAAAAGCATGGCTTGGGCTATAATTTGCACTGTTTTTCAGCTTCCCTTCATAGGGCTGCGCCTTATGTGCGGCCCTGTGTTGAAACATCGCGAACAGCCCGGATAAAACCGCCCTCTCCTCAGGAATCCGCCATGCAGCAAGCCTTCCACGACCAGGCAAACCGCCTTTTCTCCGCCATCACCGCCGACCCGCGCTGGAATACGCAAAACGAACTTTTGTTTCAAATCATGGGCTTCACCTTCTACGGCTACTGCTTCGGCCTGGGGCGGCTGGTGTGCCTGATGGATGCGGAAGAGATAGATGCCTATGTGGCCGCCAAACTTACCGGCCTCGGCGCGGGCGCGAAATATGTGCAGGGGATGATAGCGCGGGCGCGGCAGGATTTTGTTGCCGGCCAAGATGCCCGACCCGACTATACTGACGACCCTTTGAGCCGACTCATAGGCATAGGCCATGCCCATTTTGCCGACGACGACTTTGCCCCGCTGGTCGAATCTGTTTACGAAAATTACTATCTGCTGGGCGGCGAATAGCCGTCTGCATTTTTCAGGTAGCCTTATTCCCTTTTCAAACCAACCCCGTTAGGAAACTCCATGCCCTCCCAACTTGCCAACGCCATCCGCTTCCTCTCCGCCGACGCCGTTCAAAAAGCCAACTCCGGCCACCCCGGCGCGCCCATGGGCATGGCGGAAATGGCCGAAGTATTGTGGACGAAATTCCTGCACCACAATCCCGCCAATCCCAAATTCTACAACCGCGACCGTTTCGTCCTCTCCAACGGCCACGCATCCATGCTGATCTACAGCCTGCTGCACCTGACCGGCTACAACGTTTCCATCGAAGACCTGAAAAACTTCCGCCAACTGCACAGCAAAACCCCCGGCCACCCCGAATACGGCTACACCGACGGCGTGGAAACCACGACCGGCCCGTTGGGACAAGGTATTGCCAACGCGGTGGGCATGGCATTGGCGGAAAAAATCCTGGCCGCCGAGTTCAATAAAGACGGTTTGAACATCGTCGATCACTACACCTATGTCTTCATGGGCGACGGCTGCCTGATGGAAGGCGTATCGCACGAAGCCTGTTCGCTCGCCGGCACTTTGGGCTTGGGCAAACTGATTGTTTTATATGATGACAACAATATTTCCATCGACGGCAAAGTGGACGGTTGGTTTACCGAAAACATCCCGCAACGCTTTGAAAGCTACGGCTGGCACGTCGTTCCCAACGTAAACGGCCACGACACCGCCGCCATTCAAGCCGCCATCGAAGCCGCCCAAGCGGAAACCGGCAAACCGTCCCTCATCTGCTGCAAAACCCTCATCGGCAAAGGCAGTGCCAACAAAGAAGGCAGCCACA
>JAUMUU010000158.1 GCA_030530545.1 Neisseria sp.
CCTTATGTGCGGCTCTGTGTGTTGAAACATTCAAGTCATGGGACAGAACGGACAACCCGCAGTACTGAGAAAGGCAAATATCACTAGGATTGCTGATTTTGGTGCATATCGGGCAATTTATCAGGGAAGTAAAGATAACGAGTATCGAGTACGTGAATCTTTAAATGATTTGTTGGCGAAATTAAAATAAACCTTGGACGGGTGTGCTGCCGGTTGGGCAGTATCCGAATGATTGTTTTTGTTGATGATGGTATGGTTATGCGTAAAATTTTTCTTTTGGCGGTTGCCGCTTTGTCGTTTGCCCCTTGATGAAATTGTGTGAAAAAGAACAGGGAAAACCTGTGCTGCGCGGTTCTAACAATGAAAGGCCTTGCGATTTGGCTGACAAGATTGCCGGTAAGAGTATTACCATCATACCTATGAACGGCCAGTATTGTGCGGTGGATTATTTCGGGACGACGCGTTATTGTTATTAGTCAAATGCCGTATGAGTGTGATGAAGGGCGGGTAGCTGAACTTTGGTTGTTCAGGCTATCCGCCCTTTTTTCGGCTTGTTTTTCCCTACAGTTTCAGGCTTCGCTGCCGCCTACGGTCAAACCTGCGTCTATGCGCAAGGTAGGCTGGCCCACGCCCACAGGCACGCTCTGGCCGTCTTTGCCGCACACGCCCACGCCTTGGTCCAATGCGCTGTCGTTGCCTATCATGGAGACGTGTTTCAGCACTTCCGGGCCGTTGCCGACTATGGTCGCGCCTTTGACGGGATATTGCAGTTTGCCGTTTTCCACCCACCACGCTTCGGACGCGGAAAACACGAATTTGCCGCTGGTGATGTCTACCTGCCCGCCGCCGAAATTGACGGCGTATATGCCTTTGTCCAGCGATGCGATGATTTCTTCGGGGGTGTGGCCGCCGTTTTCCATAAAGGTGTTGGTCATGCGCGGCATGGGGGCGGCGGCGTAGCTTTCGCGGCGGCCGTTGCCTGTGGATTGCACGCCCATCAGGCGGGCGTTGGTCTCGTCCTGCATGTAGCCGGTCAGGATGCCGTCTTCTATGAGTACGGTGCGGCCGGTTTCGTTGCCTTCGTCGTCTATGTTGAGCGAGCCGCGCCGGTCGGCGATGTCGCCCTGATCGACGACGGTAACGCCTTTGGCCGCTACGCGCTGTCCGATTTTGCCGGAGAACGCGCTGGTTTGCTTGCGGTTGAAATCGCCTTCCAAGCCGTGCCCGACTGCTTCGTGCAGCAGTACGCCCGGCCAGCCGCTGCCCAAGACGACTTTCATCAAGCCCGCCGGTGCGGGGCGGGCTTCAAGGTTGGTCAGTGCCTGCCGGACGGCGGTTTGTACATATTCCCTGACCAGCGTGTCGCTGAAATAGGACAGGTCGAAACGGCCGCCGCCGCCCGCGCTGCCCATTTCGCGCCGTTCGCCCTGTTTGGCGATGACGGTGATGCTCAGGCGCACCAGCGGGCGGATGTCGGCGGCGTGGCGGCCGTCCAGGCGGGCGATGTAGATCAGGTCGTATTCGCAGGTCAGCCCGGCCATGACCTGTACGATGCGCGGGTCGGCGGCCTTGGCCAGTTCTTCCACGCGGTGGAGCAGGGCGACTTTGGCGGCGGAATCCAGGCTGTGTATCGGGTTGGCGGTCGGGTGGACTGTTTTGCCGTGTTTTTCGGACGGTGTTTGGATGTGCGCTTCGCGTCCGGCCGCGCCTATGACGCGCACGGTTTCGGCGGAACGGATTATGCTGGCCGCGTTCAGGCTGTCGGCGTAGGCAAAGGCGGTTTTCTCGCCCGACACGGCGCGCACGCCTACGCCTTGGTCGATTTGGAAGCTGCCGGATTTGACCATGCCTTCTTCCAAGTGCCAACTTTCGAAGGCGGTGCGCTGGCAGTAGATGTCGGCGTAATCGACATGGTGCGCGCCTATGAGCGACAGGCTGCGGGAAAGGTCTTCGGGCGACAGGCCGTTGGCGGCGAGCAGGTCGCGGCGGACGGTTTGGTGGATATTGTGTTGCATGGGGTTTTGCGGGTTTTGATGGTATGCGGATTGGCTTAGGGTAAGCGGTTAATTCGATAATGACGGTATTTTGCCCCATAAATGTGCCAAAAACGGGTTCATCAAAATTTCCTTAATGGTTGAAACCCCGCCCTTCAGGGCGGTAGGATTTGGGTTTATTTGGGAGGGGTGTAAACCCCTTACAAATCAGGGTAACACACAGGGCTGCGCCTTATGTGCGGTTCTGTGTGTTGAAACATTGAATTATCCGCTCCCCTTAGGGAAATTGTTGCCGCAGTCGGCGGTTTGATTTTACAGTTATCGGGTTTTCTTCGCAATCTGCACTTTATAGTAGATTAAAATAAAAATGAGACAAGGAGGCGGGCGGCAGACAGTAGGGATGGTAGGGCAAGGCGCGCCAACGATTTGGCATTGCAATTTTAATCCGTTATATGTTCCCGATTTTGGGGGCGGGGTTGGGATAGGGATGGGTAATTTGTTGAAAATTAGTTGTGTTTTGAAATTTCAGCCCCGTTTGCCTTTATGCTTATGCCGTATGGTTATTATTTGGCCGCCCCGGTTGGGAAGGCAGGTTGTGGATATGCCGTTTGTGATTTTTCTTGGGCTGGAGGCTGTTTTTTGGTGTTGTGTGTTAAAAAATTTTATTTTTAATCAATGTATTATGTTCGAATAAGATGGTTGGGTATAAAAATAGTTTGATAATTGTTATCATTACTGTATAATGTGCCTTACCGACTTGGTCGGCCATTAAACATCCTCAGTATTTTTCAGTTATCCGTCCGATTAACCAACCCCAACGGAGGCGCTATCGATTACAGCCTTTTCCCTCATATACTCAAAACCGATACGCAAGCCCGCAGCCGCCATGCTGCGGGTTTGTGTTTTGCGCCCCGGCGGGTTTAGGCCTTGCCTTTTTCTTTTTTCAGTTTTTCCAGGCGGTAGTAAAGTTGGCGGGTGGAAAGGCCCAGCAGTTGGGCGGCCTGGGTTTTGTTGCCCCTGCAGTAGGCCAGGGTTTCTTCGATTTTTTCCAGTGAGTGCGAGTCGGCTTGGAGGTAGGGGCGCGCCTGGTTGCCCTGTATGGCAAATCCGGTGTTTTTGGCGCGGCGGGCGGGCTTGGGCGCGACGGCGGGTATGGGTTTGGCCGACTGTAGGTTGAGCAGCCGCCAAACGTGTTGTTCGTCGGCGATGTTGCCCCCGCTTTGCCGGACCAGTTCGCGCAGGAAGCGTTCGAGTTCGTATACGTTGCCCGGCCATGAGTAATATTGCAGTTGTTCCACCGCTTCTGCGGTCAGATTGACGTTTTTGCCGGTCTCGCGGTTGATTTGGTGCAGGAAGTAGGCGACGAGTTCGGGGATGTCGCTGCGGCGTTCGCGCAGGGTGGGCAGG
>JAUMUU010000029.1:0-9925 GCA_030530545.1 Neisseria sp.
TTCAACACACAGGGCCGCACATAAGGCGCAGCCCTGATTTGGAAGGGGTTACACCTCTCCCAAACAAACCCAAATTCCATCGCCCTGGAGGGCGGGGTTTCAACCATTAAGGAAATCCCGATGAACAAAAAAGAAGAACAGGAAAAAGCCCTTTTGCGGCACACAAAACGCATGGCCGCCCTCCGTGCCGCCAAAACCGGCACCATGAACAACAGCAAATGGGCAAAAATATTCCGCCTGATCAATGACCATATAGGCGGCGGCGACACCCTGGCCAAAATGCTGGGCGGCGAAAACCTTTACCCCATGCCGCCCGAAACCTACTCGGAAGACCTGCGCGGCTACAGCGCGGACGGCCCGGCAGGCCCCTTGAAGCTGGACGAAATCGAATACCTGGCCGTCCCCCTGCCCGCCCATACCGACCTCCACGCACTGTCTGCCGCCATAAACCGCCTGGGGCGTTACGATTTCACCCTTGAAGAAGGGCGGCTGACCATATACGGCTACCGCTAGGCGGCACGCGGCCGCCAAGGAATACCCATGACCCTGATCCGCTACATCCTCATCTTCACCGCCCTAACCCTGGCCGGCGCGGCAGCCATCCTCCTGCTGTCTCAGCGTTACGGCCTGCCGGTCGCCCACTTTTCCGGCCTGCTGATGGGGCTGATGGCCGTCGCCCACTGGAAGCGGCTGGAAATACTGGGCAAGCCCGCCTGGCTGGCGGCGGTTTGGATTGCCCCGCTGACCATATGCTTTATGCTGTCCTTCATCAACAAACTGTGGCTGCTGCCGGCCGGCGTGCTGCACATAGGCATGTTCGCCGCCCTGTGCCTGCTGCCGGAAAAGCAAGCCACCTTTGACGGCCTGCACTACATCCTGATACAGGAAAGCAAAGGCGGCAACGCCATGCTCCGCCCCGTAGAAAAAAAGCCCCCTCCCCCGGAACATCCCGAGGACGGGCAAGATTAAATTTTTTCCACCCAACCCGACTAGGAGACCTGCAACATGCAAAACTTCTTCAAACACAGCAAAAGACTGGCCGCACAATTCCTGCTGGCACTGACCGCCGCCTTCCTGCTGGCCGCCTGCAGCAACCCCGAGAAGAGCGACGTAATCGAAATATCCAAAGTATTCTCCAGTAACGGCTACTCACCCGATACGCAGCAGCAATTCCAGCAGAAGATGATGAGTGCCAAAAGCGAGGCCGAACAGGCAGCCCTCATCAAAGAAATGACCGACAGATTTGAAAAAACCGCCGCAGACTTGGAAAAAACGTCCTTAAGAAGCGAAGAAGGCCGTTCCGCCCGCGACCATCTGGCCAAAGGCTTCAAAGGCATAGCCGTCAGCACGCGCAAAGCCATAGAAAACGCCCATGCGGACGAAAAAACCCAAACGGCCATAGCCATGGAGGCTTCCGAGGCGCAAACCGAAATGATGCAGGGCTATGCCGAACTCACCGCCCTGGCCAAAAAACACAACCTAACAATGGGTAACGACAAATAGCCGCCCATCCCGTTCGGACGGATGAAGCAAAAATCCGTCCGCAACCCGCCCCAACCTACAGGAAACCAAAATATTGAGAACCTCACTTATCTGGCTGGCCATAACCTTCGCCTTATTCGCCTTGTCCCGCATCATGGGGCTGCTGGCCGTCCTGGCCGCCGCCACCGCCATCACCGCCGCCGCAGCCGTCATCTTCCGCAAACGCGGCCGGCACCGTCCCGACAACGGCGGGCGCAAAGACAAAAAACGCCTCCCCTTTAAATAGCCCCCGCCCCGGCGGCACGACCTCCCGCCCATGCTTCATATCACAATTTATACAACCATATCATCTAAGATAAAAATATCCGCAAATTTCCCCAAGGTTATTTTATTCTAAAATCATTTTTAAATATTTTTATTTATTAATTTCAATAAATTAAAAATAAATTTAACACCAATATCCATACTTGGCACACTTCCGGCTATATATCCCCCACGGCGGTGCAAAAAATACGGCTATATAAATTTTGCCCCGTCCGCGCCAAACGGCACAGTTTAGGCGCATACGGCAAATGCCGGAGGAATTACAGCCTATCACGCTCGTGGTCGCGGGTTCGAATCCCGTCCCTGCCGCCATCTATGGCAGGGTAGCTCAGAGGTTAGAGCACGTAAAATTTCTCCCCCCCTGGTTGCCGTGTGTGCCGCCCCTTTAAAGGGCGGATGCCGGCAGGATTACATTGGCTACAGCTGGTTCAACTCCCGCAAACACCGGCAACGGTGTCTGAAATCCTGCCAACCCTTGCCGCCCGCCCCTTTTGCGGCAGGTCGGGCAAATGCCCGGGAAACTACATTGTTAATGCGTTGGTCGCAGGTTCGAATCCTGCCCCGTTTCGGCGGGTAGCTCAGCCGGTAGAGCGGCGAAACGTTTCCCCAGCCCTTGTTGCCCGCCCTGCCGCACCCCAAAACCCCAACGGGGAAGGACAAATATGTTTCAACACACAGAACCGCACATAAGGCGCAGCCCTATATGTTGCCCTGATTTGGAAAGGGTTAAGCCCCTTTCAAACAAACCCGAATCCTACAGCCCTGAAGGGCGGGGTTTCAACCGTTAAGGGAATTTTGATGAACACTTGGCAAATCATCTGCGCCATCGTTTTTTCGACCATGGTTTACTGGTCCTTCCAAAACAGCCGCAGCCGCAAACGCGAGCAGGCCTTGCGCGCCAAGATGTTCCCCGAGGCGGAAAACAGCCCTATAGCCCAAGGCCGCCGCTACGACATCGCGCTTTCAGACGGCCGCGCCTTTAAAAACGCCGAAATTCTGGGCAAGGCCCAAGGCGAAGAAGCCGCCTTATTGTTCGGCTATGGAGACATGCTCATCCTGCGTTTGGCGGACGGCCGCAAAGCCTATGTGCGCCAAGCCTGCATACGCTGCATGACAGAAAGCACGATTTTGGAGAATTGAATTAAAAAGTTTGGGGCGCAACCGGCAAATGCCGGGGAAATTACATCACTTATGGCATGCGTGGTCGCGGGTTCGAATCCCGTCCCTGCCGCCACCTATGGCAGGGTAGCTCAGAGGATAGAGCACGTAAATACATTTCCCCACCCCTTGTTGCCGTGCGCGCCCACCCCCTACGGGCGGATGCCGGCAGGATTACATCGGTTGTTTACAGCGGGTTCGATCCCCGCAGTCCTGCCAACCTTTGCCGCCCGCCCCTTTTTCCGGTACGGCAGACAGATGCCGGAGGAATTACATTCCTAACCCGAAGGTCGCGGGTTCGAGTCCCGCCCTGCCGCCAACAAACTTCTATGGCAGGATAGCTCAGGGGTAGAGCATCGGGCAGTATTTCTCCACAACCTGGCTGCCCGCCGTACCACCCGTTTACGGCGGCAGGCGGATGCCGAAGGGATTACATTAACCTTCCACGTTAAAAACCGTATCCCTTCAAACAATAGCCGCCGCGCCGCCACCCATCCGGCAACAACACGAAAGGAAATGAAAATGGCCAACGCCACCTTGTTCCAATCTGCCAAAAACCGCGCCCAAGCCGCCGACAGCCGCAACGAAGCAGGCGGTTTGGCCTATGCCTTAACCCCCAAACAGCAGCTCGCCCAGCTTGCCGCCACCGGCTGCCTGAACAGCACCTACTACGCCGATGCCAAAGACCAGCTCGACCAAGTGTTGAAACTGGCGGAGCAGTTAGATGCCGGATTTATCGCCAAAACCGCCGTCTATGCGCGGCAAAAAGGTTTTATGAAAGACATGCCCGCGCTTTTGCTGGCCGTGTTGGCGCAGAAAGACGTGAGCCTGCTGGCCCGCGTGTTCGACCAAGTGGCGGACAACGGCAAAATGCTGCGCAACTTCGCCCAAATTATCCGCAGCGGCGCGGTGGGGCGCAAATCCTTCGGCAGCCGCCCGAAAAAGCTGATGCAGGCCTGGCTTCTGACCGCCACCGAAAAACAACTGCTCAACGCCGCCATAGGCAATGCGCCGTCCTTGGCCGACATCGTCAAGATGGTGCACCCCAAACCGCATGAAGAATGGCGTGCCGCCTGGTTTGCGTGGCTGATAGGCAAACCCTATCAATACGAAGATTTGCCGCCGCTGACACGCGCGTTTGAAAACTACAAACAAAGCAGAAAAGGCGCATTGCCCGACGTGCCCTTCCAAATGCTCACCGCTTTGGAACTGAACAGCGGCGACTGGGCGCAAATCGCCTGCAAGGGCTCATGGCAGCAGGTTCGTCAAAACCTGAACACCTTCCTGCGCCACGGCGTGTTTGACAAACACAAAAACATCAAAACGGTAGCCGAAAAACTGCGCGATGAAACCGCCATCCGCCGCGCCCGCGTTTTGCCTTATCAACTGCTGACCGCGTATCAGACCGCATCCGAACAAATGCCGTCCGAAATCCGCGAGGCTTTGCAAGACGCGATGGAAACCGCCGTACAAAACGTGCCGGCCGTCCAAGGCAAAGTCGTGGTCTGCCCCGACGTATCCGGCTCCATGCAGAGCCCGGCCACCGGCTATCGGGGCAGCGCGACCAGCAAAACCCGCTGCATAGACATTGCCGCGCTGGTGTCCGCCGCCATGCTGCGTACCAACCCGCAAGCCCGCGTGATACCGTTCGAGCAAATCACGGTAAACGTGAAGCTCAACCCGCGCGACAGCATCATGACCAACGCCGAAAAACTCGCCAAGGTCGGCGGCGGCGGGACGGCGTGCAGCGCACCGATTGCCCTGTTGAACCGCGAAAAAGCCCATGTCGATTTGCTTATCATCGTGTCCGACAACGAAAGCTGGGCCGACCGCGAACAGCAATGGGGCGGCAAAACCGGCCTGCTGAAAGAATGGGACATCCTGAAACAACGCTGCCCCGAGGCCAAACTCGTCTGCCTGGACATCCAGCCCTACACCACGGCGCAGGCGCGAAACCGCTGCGACATCCTGAACATAGGCGGTTTCTCCGACCAAGTGTTCACGCTCATAGGCTCATTTGCCGAACAAGGCATGAGTGCGGATTTTTGGGTGGAAGAGATAGAGAAAACCGCGTTGGCGGCGGTATAGTGGATTAAAATCGCAAGGCTAAGTCGTTGCCAACGCCCTTATGTACTGTCCGTACACGGCCCTCGTTGCCGCCTTGTCTCATTTTTATTTTAATCCACTATAAATTGAAATCCGAACACCCTTTCAAGCCGTCAAAAAAACAGCCCGTTTAAAGGCGGGCTGTTTCGGGCTGTTTGAACCTTCAATTATCGCGGAAGCGGCATTGCGTGCGGCGGCTGATTTCCTGCTGGATTTCCCCGCGCAGTTTGCGCCAGCCCCCGTCCCCGTCCTCCTCGGGCAGGTTGAAGGCGGGCAGTTCCGTATCGGGCTGGAAGCGGTGCAGCCTGTCGCGCAAATCCGTTTCGCCATCGACAATATCGAAATATTTCTTATCGAAATTAACCGCGATATGGCAAACCGACCAAAGGACGGGGGGCGGCTTTCGGTTGCGGCGGCGGAAGGCGTAAACTTCCCTGACCGCATAGGCCAATACCGACACGGAAATCAGGGATATGGTAAAATCATTTGCAAAAATAGCGTCATATAAAAGCTTAAGCACCGCAAGCACAAGGGCGGCATTTAAAATCAGGTTCAACCGCGCCGCCCCCGTCCGCCCCCGTCCGTCCCCGGGGTTATCCTGCGGCGGGGCGGCCGCCACGGCGACATCCCATTCCATGATTTTTTCCCCCGCATCCAAGGCCTCCCTTACCCTCAGCAGGGTGGGGCCGGCTTCGCGCAGGCACTGCCCGGCCGATCGCTGTTCACACACAAACGTTTTCCCTTTTTGCCAACCAAGGACGAATATTAGTACAAGCCGCCATGCTTTTCAAACGCCGCCCGCGCCGCGCACCAAGGCGGCAAAACTGGTAAAATAAGCCCTTTTCCCCCATACGCCACATCATAATCAAACCCTATGCAGAACAACGACGACATTCCCGAAAATACCGACAACGACCATCCCCCCACATCCGAACCGCGCCTGAACGCGCCCACCGTCAGCGGCTATACCGAACTGCTCATCCTGCGTATTTTTTTCGAATTCGACTGCCTGCGTAAGTTTTTTTTGAAAGATTGTTGGGAATCGGACGAAATCGCCGCCGCCTTGGGGCTGCCTGCGGCCTTGGAAAAAAGCAAGGGCATGAAGCAGACGGTCAAGAAACTGCTAAAGGAGCGTTATACGCAACTGGACGGCAAGGTGCGCCCCTCCGAAGATTGGGAACAGGCCGAACAAAACCTGGCCTCGCTGTCCGAAAGGCTGCAGCTTAACGAGACGGAAACCGCCATCCTGCGCCTGTCGCTGTACCTGAATGCGGAAAAGGTGCTGATGGAGGCACTGAATTATTTGGGGCGCGACATCAATTTCCGCCGCCTGATTCGCCTGTTGTCGGAAATTTTGCGCCGCCCATCCGACGAAATCCGGCTGGCCATGCACAAACAGCAGAAGCTCTTGGGCTACGGCCTGTTGGACGGCGAACGCTACAACAATGATTTTGACGATTATTTGGACTGGGGCGACACTTTGGTTTTGGACGATTTTTACCTGTCGCCCTTCGATGAGGCCGCCCTGCTCAAAACCTGTTTGCAGCCTGCCGCCCAACCCTCGCTGCAATGGGCGCAGTTCGACCATATCGCCGATATGCGCGACCGCATCACGCGTTATCTGCAGTCTTCCTATCAAAATAATACCAAGGGGGTGAATATTCTGATTTACGGCGCACCCGGCACGGGCAAAACCGAGTTTGCCGCCCTGTTGGGCAGCCGGGCGGGCGTGCCCTGCTACACCCTCAAATGCGCCGATGAGGAAGACGATATGTTTGACGGCGAAAAACGCCTGCAAAACTGTACGTTGGCGCAAACGCTGATGGCCGGGCGCACCGCGCTTTTGGTGTTCGACGAGGTGGAGGACGTTTTCGGCAGCAGCCTGTTCGAGAGGTCCGTGGCGCAGTCGCACAAGGCTTGGGTAAACCGTTTTTTGGAAAACAACCCCCTGCCCATGGTGTGGATTTCCAATACCGCCGATTGTTTGGATGCGGCCTTTTTGCGCCGTTTCGATATTGTGCTGGAGATGCCCGACCTGCCGCAGCGGCACAAGGCCGCCCTTATCCGCGATTTGTCGGACGGGCGTTTGGACGAAGATGCCGTACAGCATTTGTCCAAGCAGGACGGCCTGACCGCCGCGATTTTGGAACGCGGCTTCAAGGTGGCCAAGTCTTTGGCCGCAGAGGGCGAGTCTTTGCAGGAGCATGTGTTCGGCCTGCTCAATCAGACGGTCCGGGCCCGGGGCGGGCGCAAAATCCACCGCCCGCCCGCCGGACGCGCCGCCTATTCGCTGGACTGGGTGGCCTGCGACGGCAACCTGGCCAAAATCAGCGAGGGGCTCAGGCAGAAAAAACGCGGCCGCGTCTGCTGCTGGGGGCCGCCCGGCACGGGCAAAACCGCCTGGGCAAACTGGTTGGGCGAACAGGCGGGTCTGTCCGTGCTGCAAAGGCACGGCTCGGACCTGTTGGACAAGTATGTGGGGCAGACGGAACAAAAAATCGCCGCCGCCTTCGACCAGGCCGCCGAAGAAAACCTGCTGCTGGTGTTGGACGAAATCGACAGTTTCCTCTTCACCCGCGAGGGCGCGGACAAAAGCTGGGAACGCAGTATGGTGAACGAGATGCTGACCCAAATCGAGCGTTTTGACGGCCTGTTGGTGGTGTCCACCAATATGATGCGCAATTTGGACCCCGCCGCCCTGCGCCGCTTCGACCTCAAGCTGCATTTCGGCTTTTTGAAGCCGCCGCAGATTATCGGCCTGGCCAGGGAACAGGCCGCCCTGCTGGGCCTGCCCGAACCGGACCCGGCCGGGCAGAACCGCTTGAAGCGCATCGCCAACCTCACGCCCGGCGATTTTGCCGCATCCGCCCGCCGCCACGAATTTGCCGCCTTCGAAACCACCGCCGAGTGGATAGGGTCGCTGGAAGAAGAATGCGCCCTAAAGCCTTCGGGCGGAAAGGGTATGGGCTTTGTTTGATTTTGCCGGTTTTTCCCAAAAAAAGGCCGTCTGAAGGTTTTTCAGGCGGCCTTTTTCCGATTTGGCGCAAACACTCAACCCAACCGCTCCAACAACTCCCGCGCCAAATCATCATAAGCCAGCGCGCCCTTGGAGTTCGCGTCATAAACGCGGGCGGGCAGCCCCCGGCTGGGTGCTTCGGCCAGGCGGATATTGCGGGGGATGACGGTTTGAAAGAGCTTGTCGCCGAAATGCTGCTGCAGCTGGCTGCCGACTTCCAAACTCAGGCGGCTGCGGCCGTCATACAGGGTTCGGACTATGCCCCATATATCCAACTGCGGATTAACGGCCTGACGGATTTTGCGTATGGTCGCCACCAGGTCAGATATACCCTCCAGCGCATAGTATTCGCATACCATGGGCACTAATACGCCCTGTGCCGCCACCAGCCCGTTGAGCGTCAGCAGCGTCAGGGTCGGCGGGCAGTCGGCCAAAACAAAATCATAATCGCCGGCGGCTTCGGCAAGGGCGTTTTTCAACCTCATCTCGCGGGCGATTTCCTGCACCAGCTCGACTTCAGCCCCGGCCAGCGCGCGGTTGGCGGCCAATATCCTATAACCGCCCTGCGTGCTTTCGCAGGCGGCCTCGCGCACCGGCACACCGTCCAGCAGCACCTGGTAAACACCCTTGCCTATGGCGGTTTTATCCACACCGCTGCCCGTGGTCGCATTGCCCTGGGGGTCCAGATCGACCACCAACACCCGCTTGCCCAAGGCGGACAGCGCGGCGGCCAGATTGACGGCGGTAGTGGTTTTGCCCACGCCGCCCTTTTGATTGGCGACGGCGATAATATGTGCGCTCATCAAGATTCCTTTGCAGTACGGGGATACCCCGTCCTTAAACTCCCATTGCGGCAACAAAGCCCTGCCGCCCCAAGGCATACACCCCGAAACAACCTCAATTCACAAACCCGAGGCCGGGCATATCAACATAACATATTGCAAAAATATAACCGGCCGAATTTTAACATAACGCGCATCAGGGGCTGCCTATATTCGGCCTGTATGCCGGGTTCCGGCGCAAAGGCCGCCGCGCGGGGCAATCCGGCCTTATATCAACACAAGCCTATCCGCTATAATGCCGCCTGCCCCGCCGCCTTGAGATGCGGGATTCAGCCGATAAAGGAACGCCGATGAAAAAAGCCCTGTTCATAAGTTTGGCCGCCGCCCTGTCCGCCTGCGGAGGCAGCCCCGATGCAAACAACAACCCCGGCCTGCCGCCCAAGCCGCAATTCACCATCAAATTCCTGGATTCCGCCGAATTGGCCGCGCAACTGCCGCTGATTGCCCCGGCCGAAGTGAAGGAAGGGGCGGACGGCGGCAAAACCTACCGTTACGGCATCAAAGGCAGCGGGGGCAAGGCCGTCCCCGGCGCATATATCGAAATGGTCGGCAAATTTCCCGAAAACCTGAGCGCGGTAAACGGGCAATGCCTGGATCAGACCGCCAAAGGCTGGCCCCAGGGCAACGACTGCAGGCTGCTGTTTGACAAACTGCTGGCCTACAGCGTGGCGCAACCGGAAACAATAGGCGGCTATCTGATGTCGCACAGCGGATTGTGGCCCTTGTCCGAACACAATACCTATGCCGCCGTACAAAACGGCCGCTTCATCCTGGAACTGGACCGGCACGGCAAATTTTCCCTGCGCCGCCGCGAATCCTAGGTGGAAGGGACAATTATCCGGCATAAAGGCACAGGACCGTTTTGACTTTCAAAACGTATTTTCAACCTGATGGCGCGCCCCTGCCGCGCCGGGGGCATTTTGTTCCCCTGCGGTTGCAAAATCGTCTTGACGGAATCTTTCCGTCAGGACGGATTTGAAGACTTTGATGGAAATAT
>JAUMUU010000029.1:10025-17337 GCA_030530545.1 Neisseria sp.
TCGTCTTGACGGAATCTTTCCGTCAGGACGGATTTGAAGACTTTGATGGAAATATAGTGGATTAAAATAAAAATGAGACAGGGCGGCAACGAGTGCCGTGTACGGATAGTAAGTACATAAGGGCGTAGGCAAGGACTCAGCCTTGCAATTTTAATCCGCCATATCTTTCCAAGTAACAGCCCCCTCCCCCAGGGTTGTACTTTATGATGTATAGTCCCGCATACTGAAATATATTGCCGAATACCTTATGTTTTCCCTAGAACCATCCACAGCCCTGTTACAGGACCTCAATCCCCAACAACTTACCGCCGTTACCTGGCCGGAACACTCCGCACTGGTGCTGGCCGGCGCGGGCAGCGGCAAAACCCGGGTACTGACGGCGCGCATCGCCTGGCTGCTGCAAACCGGCCTGTGTCCCGCGCAGGGCATACTGGCCGTAACCTTCACCAACAAGGCCGCGCGCGAAATGCAAAGCCGCCTGAACACCCTGCTGGACACCGACACCCGCGCCATGTGGCTGGGTACGTTCCACGGTTTGTGCCACCGCTTCCTAAGATTGCACCACCGCGATGCCGGCCTGGCGCAATCCTTTCAAATCATAGACACCGCCGACCAACTCTCCCTCATCAAGCACCTGTTGCGCAACCTGAACATTAACGAAGAAACCCTGCCGCCGCGCCAACTGCAAGGCTTCATCAACGCGCAGAAGGAAAGCGGCCTGCGCGCGGGCATGTTGTCCGGCTCCGACCCGCTCACGCGCCTGATGATAGAATGTTATGCCGAATACGATAAGGCCTGCCTGCGCGACGGCGCGGTCGATTTTGCCGAACTGATGTTGCGAAGCTACGAGGTGCTGTCCTCCAATGAAGCCTTGCGCCTCCATTACCAGAAACGTTTCCGGCATATTTTGGTGGACGAATTTCAAGACACCAACAAACTCCAATACGCCTGGCTCAAACTGCTGGCGGGAGGCGGGGCGGCCGTTTTCGCCGTGGGCGACGACGACCAGAGCATCTACCGCTTCAGGGGTGCCGATGTGGGCAATATGGATGCCCTGATAAAGGATTTCGGCGTGGCCGAACCGATACGCCTGGAACAAAACTACCGCTCGGACGGCAATATCCTGTCGGCGGCCAACGCCGTTATCGCCCACAACAAAAAACGCCTGGGCAAAAATCTGCATACCGATGCCGAGGCCGGCGACAAAATCTGTTTTTTCGCCGCCGGCAACGACCTTGAGGAAGCCTCCTTCATCGCCTCGGAAATCCGCGCCCTGCAAAAGGACGGCCAATCCTTGAAGCAAACCGCCATCCTGTACCGCAACAACGCCCAGTCGCGCACCATAGAGCAAATTCTGTTCCGCAACAAAATCCCCTATAAAATCTATGGCGGGCTGCGTTTTTATGAGAGGCAGGAAATCAAAGACACGCTGGCCTATTTGAGGCTGGCGGTCAATCCCGACGACGACGGCGCTTTGTTGCGCGTCATCAATGTGCCGCCGCGCGGCATGGGCCCGCACACCATAGAAACCATCCGGGCGGCGGCCAACGAAGGGGGCGTATCCCTGTGGCAGGGCATACCCCTAAGCGGCATCAAGGCCTCCAAAACGGAAGCCTTCATCCAATTGATAGAGTCTTTCCGCAATCAAATCGGCCAATTGGGTCTGGCGGAAATCGTGGCCAACATCATACGCGACAGCGGCCTGCGCGATTTTTACGGCAAACAAAAAGACAATGCGGCCGATCGTTTGGAAAACCTGGACGAACTTGTCAATGCCGCCTCTTCCTTCATACCCGAAGAAGGCCTGTTCGCCGCCCTGCCCGCCAAGGAACGCCGCGACCCCGCCTTCCCCGTGTTGGCCTTTTTAAGCAACGCCTCACTGGAATCGGGCGAAATGTCGGCCGCCAAGGGCGATGACGCGGTGCAGCTGATGACCGTTCATGCCGCCAAGGGCCTGGAATTCGACACGGTGTTCCTAAGCGGCCTGGAAGAAGGCCGTTTCCCCAGCCAGCTCAGTTTGAACGAGGTCGGCGGTTTGGAAGAGGAACGCCGCCTGATGTATGTCGCCATCACCCGCGCCCGCCGCCGCCTCTGCCTCAGCATGGCCGAGGAAAGGATGCTGCACGGCCGTATGCAGCCGGGTATCTCTTCGCGCTTTATCAGCGAAATCCCGTCCGAGCTGCTGTATGTCCTGTCGCCGCGCAAACGCAAACCCTATCCCGCCCCCTTGTTTTACGGCAAACCGATGAAAAAGCTGAACGATGTGCACGAATATACCCCGCCCAGGGATTATCACGGCTGGCGTATAGGCCAAAACGTCCGCCACGGGAAATTCGGCACGGGGGTGATTATCGATGCGGCCGACAAAGGGGCTTCGGCGCGCCTGACCATCAATTTCGGCAAACAGGGGGTAAAGGAACTCGATACCGCGTTTGCAAAATTGGAGGCCGTCTGAATCCCTCCCCGACCACCCCCGCCCCGGACGGGGCGGGGTTTCAACCAAAAAGGAACTATTAATGAAACTGCTCGTTATCGGCGGCGGCGGCCGCGAACACGCGCTGGCCTGGAAGCTGGCACAGTCGCCCAAAGTCCAAACCGTCTTCGTCGCCCCCGGCAACGCCGGCACGGCTGCCGAACCCAAGTTGCACAACCTGCCCCTGACCGCGCATACCGACCTGATTGATTTTTGCCGCAAGGAAAACATAGCCTTCACCGTCGTCGGCCCGGAAGCCCCGCTGGCGGCGGGCATAGTGGACGATTTCCGCGCCGCCGGACTGCCCGTTTTCGGCCCCACCCGCGCCGCCGCACAATTGGAAAGCTCCAAAGATTTCGCCAAAGCGTTTATGAAGCGGCACGGCATCCCCACCGCCGGCTACCAAACCTTCGACAACGCACAACAGGCGCATGATTATGTGGACGCAAAAGGCGCGCCCATAGTCATCAAGGCAGACGGCCTGGCGGCGGGCAAAGGCGTGATTGTCGCCATGACTTCGGCGGAAGCGCACGCCGCCATAGACGACATGCTGCTGGGCAACAAAATGGGCAACGCGGGCGCGCGGGTGGTCATAGAAGACTTCCTGCAGGGCGAAGAAGCCAGCTTTATCGTCATGGTGGACGGCGAGCACGTCCTGCCCATGGCCACCAGCCAAGACCACAAACGCCTGCTGGACCACGACCAAGGCCCCAACACCGGCGGCATGGGCGCGTACAGCCCCGCCCCCGTCGTTACCCCCGAAACCTACCGCCGCACCATGGACGAAATCATCCTGCCCACCGTGCGCGGCATGGCGGCGGACGGCTGCGAATTTACCGGCTTCCTGTATGCGGGATTAATGATAGACGAAACAGGCGCACCCCGCACCATTGAATTCAACTGCCGCTTCGGCGACCCCGAAACCCAGCCCGTCATGAGCCGATTGGACAGCGATTTGGCCGAACTGGTACAGGCCGCACTGGACCGCCGTTTGAACGAAGTCAAAGCCGAATGGAAACCGCAAACCGCAGTCGGCGTGGTACTGGCGGCGGCGGGCTATCCCGACAACCCGCGCAAAGGCGACATCATCGAAGGCTTGGAAGAAGCCGGCCGCATCGGCAAAGTTTTCCACGCCGGAACGGCCGAAGACGGGGGCAGGATAACGACCAAGGGCGGGCGCGTGTTGTGCGTGGTCGGATTGGGGGACGATGTAAAGCAGGCCCAAACCCAAGCCTATGAAGCCGTGGAAAAAATCCGCTTTGACGGTATGCAATACCGCAGGGACATTGCCGACAAGGCGGTTAAAGCCTAACAGGGAGGCCGCATGACAGACATCATCCCCGAATTCGCCCCCTATGCGGACGAAATCCGCGCCACGGCCCGCCCGTCCGTGCGCTTCACCCTCAAGGCCGGGTCCGCCGAACTGTGGGACAGCAAGGTAGGCGGCAATCCCTACCTGCCCCAAGGTATGGAATATCCCCGAAATGCCGAGGGTCAGCCTATGGCCTTGCTGGCGCAAATTAATTTTGCCCAAATGCCCGCCCTGCCCGATTACCCTGCCGAGGGCATCTTGCAGTTTTTTATTTGCGATGACGGCCTGATGGGCATGGATTTTGACAATATGGTTCAACATGACGGAAGCGGTTTCCGCGTGATTTATCATCCGCAGGTTCAAACAGAGGGGCTGCAGCATGATTTTCCCGATTTGGAAAACGAAGACGGCGGCCTGCCCTTTGAATTTGGCAAGGAATACCGCATGGTGTTCCAAAATGCGGAACAACAGTATATGTCGCTGGAAGATTACCGTTTTGAAAGCAGCATGCCCAAGCTGAACCGTTTTCTCGAAGACAAGGCCGAAGAGGAAGACTACGACTGGACTTTGCACGAAAAATACGGCGATGCCTTTTTTTGCGAGACACACCGCATAGGCGGCTATCCCTTTTTCACCCAAGAAGACCCCCGCGCCTATGCCAACAGCGTGATGCCGCAGGATTATGAACTTTTGTTCCAACTGGCCAGCGATTGTGGCAAAGACCAAGAGGTTGAGGTGATGTGGGGCGATGCGGGCGTGGGCGGCTTTTTCATCCGCCCCGAAGATTTGAAAAAACGCGACTTTTCCAAAGTTGCCTATAATTGGGATTGTTGTTGATGATGTATAGTGGATTAAAATCGCAAGGCTAAGTCCTTGCCAACGCCCTTATGTACTATCCGTACACGGCTTGCCGCCTTGTCCTGATTTTTGTTCACCCGCTATATTTTAATCCGCTATAAGGACCGTCCGAGGTGTTCGGGCGGTTTTTTTGCGCCGGCGTTTTACTTGCCTATGCAGAAACGGGAAAAAATCACCCCCAGCAAATCATCGGCGGTAAATTCGCCCGTAATCGCATTGCAGGCATATTGCGCCAGCCTCAGATGTTCGGCCAGCAATTCCGGCCTGTCGCCGCACAGGGCGGCCAGCTCCAGCTCCAGCTTTACCTCGCGCAAGGCATTCACATGGCGGCTGCGCGCCAAAAACAGCCCTTCGCCCTCGCCCTGCCAACCCACGGCCTGCAACAGGGCCTGTTTCAGCAAAGGCAGGCCTTCGCCTGTTTTGGCCGAAAGCGAAACCACGGTTTGCGCGCCGCTCAAACTGTCCCCGCCGTCCGAACGCGCGGCCTTTTGCCCGTACAAATCGATTTTGTTGCGGACCTCTATCCTTTTCAGCCCCTCGGGCAGCGCGGCCAGAATCTCGCGGGTTTTTTGATTCAAACCCTCGCGCGGGTCGGTCAAAACCAGTGCGACATCCGCCTCCCGCACCGCCTTATGGCTGCGTTCGATACCGATTTTTTCCACCATGTCATCCGTTTCGCGCAGGCCCGCGGTATCTATGATATGCACGGGCACGCCGTCCAAAACAATCTGTTCTCGTATCGTATCGCGCGTCGTGCCCGCAATTTCCGTAACTATCGCCACCTCCTCGCCCGCCAGCGCGTTGAGCAGGCTGGACTTGCCCACATTGGGCGCGCCCACCAGCACCACATTCATACCCTCGCGCAAAACCGCGCCCTGCCCGGCGGCGGCCAAAACCCCGTCCAAACGGCCTTGCAGGCTGTGCAGGCGGCCCAGGACATCGGCCTCGGCCAAAAAATCAATATCCTCCTCGGGGAAATCCAAAGCCGCCTCCACCAACATACGCAAATCGACCAGGGCATCGGCCAATTCGCGCACGCGGTGCGAAAACGCCCCCTTGAGCGAACGCAAGGCCGAACGCGCGGCCGAACGGCTGGAAGCGTCTATCAGATCGGCCACACTCTCAGCCTGGGCCAAATCGAGTTTGTCGTTTAAAAAAGCACGTTTGGTGAATTCGCCCGGTTCGGCCGGACGCGCGCCCAATTCCAAACAGCGTTCCAAAAGCATCTGCATCACCACGGGGCCGCCGTGGCCGTGCAGTTCCACCACGTCCTCGCCGGTAAAGCTGGCCGGGGCGGGAAAATACAAAAGCAGGCCGCTGTCTATAACCTGGCCGTCAGCGGCGGCAAAGTCCGTATACAGGGCCAGACGAGGCTGCGGCGTTTTACCCCCGGCCAGCCGTTGCGCCAAAGGCAGAAGGCCGCTGCCCGACAAGCGGACGATACCGACCCCGCCGCGCCCCGGTGCGGTGGCGACGGCGGCAATCGTAGGGTGCAAGGTAGGGGTGGTCGTCATCTGTTTTCCATAAAAAATCAAAATAATCAATAAAATATATTTCGTTCGGGATAAGGGGCGGCCTACCAGCCCACCGACAAATTATATTCGCCCACCAGCTGCGTCAGCCGGTCGAACAAGTCGTCATCGGCCGCCAGCCGCCAATGCGGCAGGGATAATTCGCCGGAAGCCGCGCCGTTGCAATAGGCGATATGCAGCGGTACGGCATCCGTGCCGCCGTTGGCGCGGTAACGGTGCAGCACATCCAGGATGGCGGCCACATCATGGCCGGGCCCCACCGTCAAACTCAAGCTGCGGGCAAAACGTCCGCGCGCCTGCTGCAGCGTCATCACGCTGTTGGCGTTGATACGCAGCCCGCCGCCGTTGAAATCGCTGCGGCTGATGCGGCATTCCATAATCAAAACCCTGTCGGCCTTCAAAATATCGCCCGCCTGCTGCAACAGTTCGCCGCCGACCACCGCCTCGGCCTTGCCGCATCCGTCTTCCAACTGCACGAAGGCCACCTTGCCCTTTTTACCCAAAATGGTGCGGATGGCGGTAACAAAGCCGGCCACGCGCACGCTTTCCTGCGGCTTCAAAGCCGCCAAGGCCGTCGGGGCGAAACGCCGCACTTCGCCGGCATAGGGCGCGAAAGGGTGTCCCGACAAATAAAAGCCCAACACGCCCTTTTCCTCCGCCAGCTTACGCGCCTCGCCCCACATGGGGGTATCGGCCATTTCCACCGCGCCTATCGCGTCTTGGGCAAAATCAAACAGGCCGCCCTGATCCGCGCTGACGGCGCGCTGTTCGGCATGGCTGATGGCCAAATCGGCATTGGCCAGCAGTTTGGCGCGGTTGGGCTCTATGCTGTCGAAAGCCCCGGCCTTAATCAGCGATTCCAGCGTGCGTTTGTTGATGTGTTCCTTGCCCACCCGTTCGCAAAAATCAAACAAATCGCGGAAAAGGCCGTCTTGACGCGCCCTGACTATGCAGGCGGCCGCGCCCTCGCCCACGCCCTTGACCGCGCCCAGGGCATAACGGATGCGCCTTCCGGCATCCGGCACGAACAAATAGTCGGATTCGTTGATGTCGGGCGGCAGGAATTCGATGCCGTTATCCTGCGCGTCTTCGTAAAACAATTTGAGCTGGTCGGTGTCGGTCAGCTCGCTGGACATG
>JAUMUU010000030.1 GCA_030530545.1 Neisseria sp.
AAAACGCCCAAGGGAACGGTGCGGCAAAAGAAACCTTTATCAAATTATCAAACAACATATGGCAGGGGCTGCAGCAAGACTTCCCCTTTGATTACCTATCCTAAACACGGGTTCGGAGCAACCGAATGAAACACCCCTTAGCCGCCCTAGTCGGCAGCATTTCAATTTTCTTAGGAATAACAAAAATGTCGGAAGCCGTCCCCCGCAACAGCGGCTCAAACAGCCCCGCTTACGAGATTAAATATTACCTAGGCATGAATTTTCCCAGCTAGGGCCATCCTGCCAAATTGTATGACGAAATTGATTTTAACAAAGTCGAAGAAATCAGAAAAAGCAAGGAAACCATTTCTTACTATGTCGGATTTTATCAAAACAAAAATTTAGTCAGATTCGAAAAATTCATCAATTCCCATAAAATTTTTGAATTTGATTACACTTATAATGACAAAGGAAAATTAATCGACATAAAAAACCAAAAATTTGATTAACCCCCTTTTCCTGCCCAAGGCCATATGGGCGCAAAAAAAACCGCCTGAAACACATTCGGGCGGTTTCCCTGTTCGAACAGCGGATTACTGGGCGGCTTTGCGGGCCGGCAGTTTTTCCTTGATGCGGGCGGCTTTGCCTGTCAGGCCGCGCAGATAGTAGAGTTTCGCACGGCGTACGTCGCCACGGCGTTTGACTTCGATTTTTTCCACCACCGGGGAATACAGCTGGAAAGTACGTTCCACGCCTTCGCCGCTGGAAATCTTACGCACGATGGCATTACTGTTCAAACCCCTGTTGCGGCGGGCAATTACCACACCTTCATAAGCCTGCAGACGGCTGCGGTTGCCTTCCACCACGCGCACATAAACCACAACGGTGTCGCCGGGAGCGAAGTCGGGGATGTCCTTATTCAGACGGGCGATTTCTTCCCGTTCCAATTGTTCGATAATATTATTCATCGTTTTTTCCTAAATCTAATGGGAATGCCCTTGCTCTTGTTCGATTTCTTCCAAGAGGTGTGCTTCCTGTGGGATTAAACCGCGCCCGGCCAGCAAATCCGGCCGGCGCGCCAAGGTGCGCCGCAGCGACTGTTTCAGCCGCCAAGACGCTATCAGGCCGTGGTTTCCCGAACGCAATACTTCGGGAACGCCCATGCCCTGAAATTCAAGCGGGCGCGTGTAATGGGGGCAGTCCAAGAGTCCGTCCGAAAAGGAATCCTGTTCGGCGGAGCGCATATCGCCCAACACGCCCGGCACCAGCCTTAACACCGCATCCATCAGCATCATGGCCGGTAATTCGCCGCCGGAAACGACAAAATCGCCTATGCCGATTTCCTCGTCCACGCAGCTTTGCAACAGGCGTTCGTCTATGCCCTCGTAGCGGCCGCACAATAAAATCAAATCATCCAAACGCGCCAATTCGGCTGCCTTTTGGTGCGTCATAGGGCGGCCTTGCGGGCTTAAATAAATCACGCGGGGACTCACGCCCTCGACCTGCGCCTTTGCTTCTTCTATGGCGGCATACAGGGGCGGGGCCATCATTATCATACCCGGCCCGCCGCCGAAAGGCCTGTCATCGATATAACCCTGCCTGTTGTCGGCAAAACGGCGGGGGTTGATGGCGCAAAACCGCCAGATTCCCTGTTTCAACGCCCGGCCGGTTACACCGTATCCGGTAATGCTGTCAAACATTTCCGGAAACAGGGTAACAACCTGTATTTTCATAGGGATTCCTCTATGGTTAGCCTGCCTTCCCAACCTTGGGAGAAGGGATGATTCGATAATGGAGGCTTTTACCCCATAAAACGGCAGCTTCCGCGTTCAAAATACCCGTAAGGTAACGATATTGCCTTACTGCATTTTTCGCTTCGAATCCGGCGTTTTCCGTGCCGAAAACCGGCTTATTCCAAATCGCCCGTCCTCACCGGGGCGGCGGTCAATAATCCAAACCCCAATCGGCGGTAATGGTGCGGGTTTCGCCATCCACCGAGTCTATGAAGTTCGCCACGAAGGGGATGAGTTTCTGCCCGTGCCCGCCGTTTACGACCAAAATGTCGTGCGCACCGGTGGCCATCAGGCTTTCGACCTTGCCCAGGGTTGCGCCCTCGCGGTTGATGACGGTCATGCCGGCCAAATCCGCCCAGTAATATTCGCCTTCATCGGCGGGGGCAAATTCGGCACGGTCGATTTCTATGGTATAGCCGCGCAACAGGGCGGCGGCATCGCGGTCGCCTATGCCCTGGAATTTGACCTGCAGGCCGTCCGCGCCCGGCCTGCCGTCTTCCAGTTTGACATGGATGATGTGTCCGCCCTTACGCAGACGCCATTCCCGGTAATCCAGCAGGCTGTCGGCGTATTCGGTATCCGCAGCGGCCTTTACCCAGCCTTTGATGCCGAATGCGCCCTTGATGTAGCCCATCGCCACCCAGCGGATACCGTCCTGCATGGCTTAGGCCGCCGCCTTTTGTTCGCGCATCAGGCGGGTAACGCAATCGCTGACCTGCGCGCCCTGCCCCACCCAGTAGTTCAGGCGGTCGGCATCCAGGCGGAGGCGTTCCTGTTTTTCGTTGGCAACGGGGTTGTAAAAGCCCACGCGCTCGATAAAGCGGCCGTCGCGGCGGTTGCGGCGGTCGGTTACGACTACTTGGTAAAAGGGGCGTTTTTTAGAACCGCCGCGAGACAATCGGATAACTACCATGTGAATTTCCTTAGCTGTTTTTTGGAATATGCGAAATCCCGCCGCGCTGGCGCGGGGGACGGCCCGGCAATCCGCACCCCCGCCCTTGGGTAGGGGGAAAGGCGCATTGCGGTAAAACAGGTGATTTTAGAGTAGTTTTGGGTGCAATGGCAAGTATTTATTCGCCATCCCCGCCCGGTACGGCAGCAGTGCCGGGGTTGAGCGGCAATGATGCCGCGCGCAATCCGGCATCCTCCGCCAGGGGGTGAAGGGTGAAGCCCAGCCGTTGCGCCAATCCCAACATGGCCGGGTTGTCCGCCAGTATTTCGGCATACATCAGGCGGTAGCCCTGGCCGGCGGCCAGGTGTATCAGTCTTTCCATCAGGTGTTTGGCCAGACCCTGCCCCTGCATTTCCCCCGCCACGCTGATGCCGAATTCGCAGGCATAGGGAAAGCGCAGGCAGCTGTGTTGCGCCCAACCGGCTATGACGTTATCTTCTTCGGTACAGGCGATCAGGGCGGCTTCGCGGGCGTAATCTATGCGGCTGAATTGGGCAAGTTGGGCGGGCGGCAGTTCTTTGACGGCGTTCATGAAACGGCTTTTGCGGTCGACATCGCTCAGGTTGCGTACGAAGTTTTGCAGGTTTTCGGCATCTTCGGGCAGCAGGGGGCGGATGAGCAGGCGGTTTTGTTTTTTGGTAACAAACGGCAGGCTCTCCGAAATCGGCGCGGCGGCAAACAGGGGCGGGACAAGGGGGCTGCCGGGCCGGTATTCGGCCGAATGTGCCGATAATGCGGCTGCCCCTATGTCCAGCTTTAGGGTCAGTTTGTGCAGCGGGGGGGCAAGGTAGGCGGCGGCGTTCAGGCCGTAAAGGAGTTGTTCCAACGCCGATTGTAGTTTGCGTTGGTCGAAAAAGCGGCACAGTTGCCGGGCATGAAGGGTGTTGAAGGGGGGAAGGAGCAGTTTTTTGCGGCCTTGGTATTCCGCTTCCAGCAATGCGCCGCTGTCGGGGTGGATTTGGTAGTGTAACAGGCCGTCCGAAAGTTGTTTTTCGTCCGACAGGGGCGGCAGTCCGAGTGCCGACAACAGTTGTTCCACGGAGGCGGCCTGCCGTATCCGTACGCAGTCGGGCGGGGGCGGTTCGGGCAAAAGGGGCGGGGTGGCCGATGTCTGGCGGTTTTTTTTCAGCCGCTGCCAGGCGGTTTGGGCGGCAACGGTATTCAGGGCTTCCTCGGGGCCGGGGAAAACGGGCAGGCCGTCTGAAAAGCGGGAAACGTAATACAGGGGGGTGTCGCTTTGCCGCCGCACCTGCTCCAGTTGCGCCGCCCTTTCGGCGTTGTCGGCAACCTGCACCAGCAGGGCGCGGCAGTCGGGACGTTTTAAGGCGCGGACGGCGGCATCGCGCAGGGTCAATGCGTTGTCGGCACGCGACAATTCGGGCAGGGGCGTAGTTTTGATGCCGGACTCGGCGGCCTTGGCATGAAGCCAGCCGTCTTCGCCGTCAGACAGAATATGCAGGCTGTCTGGGTTGTCGCGGCGGGGCAGGCGGGCGGCGCGGACGGCGGCGCGCAATTCGGCGGGGGTGAAGGTGGGAAACGCGCCGCAATGTCCGGCTATCCCCTGCATAATGCGCCTTTCGCGGGCATTCAAACAGCCGCCGGTATGCAGGATGACGTTTTTTTGGCGGGCGGCCAACCTTAGGCTGCTGTAAAACGACGGCGGATTTTGCGGCAGGTATTGGGCAATCAGCAGACTGCCCGCGCCGCCGTCTTCGCGAAACAGGTCCAGCCAGGGTTCGGCTGGGGAAAAACCGTGCAGGGGGCAGGCGGTAAAGCTGTACCCTCCCGCCAAGCCGTCCAGCCAGCCCAGCACATCGGCGCAAAAGCCGTGCCTGCAGCCGACCACGGCCGTATCGCCTTGCGGCGGGATGATGCCGCAGGCGTTGGCATACAGGCCCTTGTCGGGCAGATTGAAGCCGTCCAGCCCGCACACGGTCAGCCGTATCCTGCCCTCGGTTTCGGCAATCAGGCTGGAGAGTTTGCCCTCCTGCCCTTCACTCATGCGGCGCGGGTCCAGCAAAATCAGGATATCGGGTATGCCCAGCCGTATGCAGGCGGAGGCAATGCCGCCGTAACTTTCGGGATGGGTCAGCACCACTGCCGCATCCACCGCCTCGCCCACCTGTCCGATTTGGACGTAAGCCTGCAGGCCGGCGACGGTTTTGTGGCGCGGGTTTACCGGGGTCAGCCGCCCTTGGAAGGGGCTTTGCAACAGCGCGGAAAAAACGCGGCAGCCCAAACTTCCCTCGCGCTGGCTTGCACCTATAACGGCGATATGGCGGGCGGCAAACAGGTTGTGCAAAGGATGGGGCGGCAACATAGGGATTCCTTTCGTCTGCGGTTTCGGGCGGGACTACGGTTGCCCCCCGTCCTTGCGCCACAGGCGGTAAAACGGCGGTATCAGGGTCAGCAGCAGGGCGATCAGGGCGGTATTCCATCCCGCATCCATACGGCCGAAAACCGAATCGGCGGTATAGGACAAGGGTTGGGGGCGGCCGTTTTCCAAACGGTAGCGGCTGATTTGCGTCCCGGCAAGGCTGATACGGACCAATTCGTATTCGTCCGCGCCTATGCGCTTCAAACGGCAGAAGACTTTCAGTTGTCCGCAATCGTCGCTTTCCAAGGCTTCCGTCCACGCCCTGTCCCGTCCGGCATAAAATTCCTCCCACCGTTTCACCGCCCAGCCCTTACCCTTGTCGTTGCGGACGATGATGCGGAAGGAAAAGTTTACATTATCCGCCGCACCGCCGTACTGCTCCTGCAAAGGCGGCAGCAGGTGAAACACCGCCAGCCCGACCAGCGCGGATACGGCCAAACGCCAGACCAAAAACCACAGGACGCGCAATATCGGGCGGAATCGGCGGGACATTCGGCATTATCCTTTTTTCGGGTGTTTTTTATAATGGATTAAAATAAAAATGAGACAAGGCAGCGGGCCGCAGACAGTAGGTATAGTACGGCAAGGCGCGCCAACGACTTAGCCTTGCAATTTTAATTCACTATATTACGGCAGATAAGGCTGCAGCACGCGGCGCAGGATGTCCATATCGCTTATGGCGGTAATGTTGGCGCGGCCGATTTTGTCCAAGCCGACAAAACGCATCACCCCGCCGCTGACTTTTTTGTCATGGCTCATGTGTTCTATCCACCGCTCGAAAGGAAACTTCGGCGGTCGGTCGGGCAGTCCGGCCTGTTGGATTAAAGCGGCGATTCGGGCGGTGTCGGCGGGTTGCAGACAGCCTTGCTGTTCGGCCAGACGGCAGGCCAGCACCATGCCCGCTGCCACCGCTTCGCCGTGCAGCCACACGCCGTAACCCATTTCCGCCTCTATGGCATGGCCGAAAGTATGCCCCAAATTCAGCCAGGCGCGGATGCCGCGTTCGGTTTCGTCTGCGGCGACAATTTCGGCCTTCATCTTGCAACAGTGGTACACCGCCTGCGCCAGCAAGTCGGGCTGTTGCGCCATCAGGGCGGCCATATTCGCTTCCAGCCAGTCCAAAAATTCCGCGTCGCCCAATATTCCGTATTTGATGACTTCGGCCATGCCGGCGGAAAACTCGCGCGGCGGCAGCGTGGACAAGACATCTAAATCGGCAAACACCGCCTGCGGCTGGTAAAACGCGCCTATCATATTTTTACCCAAGGGATGATTGACGGCGGTTTTGCCGCCCACGGACGAATCGACTTGGCTCAACAAGGTGGTCGGAATCTGGATAAAGGGTGCGCCGCGCTGGTAGGTGGCGGCGGCAAAACCCGCCGTGTCGCCAATAACGCCGCCGCCCAGCGCAATCAGCGTCGTGCCGCGTTCGGCGCGGTTTGCCAACAATTTGTCGTAAATATGGTTGAGCGACTGCCAGTTTTTAAACTGTTCGCCATCGGGCAGGATGATGGCGAAATGTTCCACCCCGGCTTCGTCCAAGGCTTTTTGCACGGCGGACAGATACAGCGGCGCGACGGTTTCATTGCTAATCACGGCGGCTTTTTTGCCGATATACGGGCGGATGTGTTCCGACAACCCGGCCAGCAGGTTTTGGCCGATGAAAATGGGATAACTGTGCGAAGGTGCTGCAACGGTGAGTGTGTGCATGATTCAGTCCTGTAACATTTGCAGAATGGCGGCGGCGGTTTTTTGACAGTTGCCCCCCCCGGCTTCCACCACCAGATGCGCAGTTTGGCGGTAAAGCGCATCCCGCGCTTCGTATAATTCCTGCAATTTTTCCAAGGGATTAGGTACTTGCAGCAAAGGGCGGTTTTTATCGCAACGGGTACGCGCCAACAGCACGGACGGGCTGACATGCAGATAAACCACCCTGCCCCGCGCATTCAAATGCCGCCTGTTTTCCTCACGCAATACCGCGCCGCCGCCCGTTGCCAAAATAATACCCGATAAGGCGGTCAATTCGTCAATTACTGCAGCCTCGCGCAAACGAAAGCCCTCCTCGCCCTCCAATTCGAAAATGGTCGGTATGGAAACACCCGTTCGGCTGCAAATCAACTGGTCGCTGTCATAAAAAGGACGGGCCAAGAGTTGGGACAACTGCCTGCCCAAGGTTGTTTTCCCCGCCCCCATCAGGCCGATTAAGAAAATATTGCCGTCCGCCTTCATCAAATCCTCCTTAGTGGTAGGTGTCCTATGGCAATAGGCTTAGGATTTATCAGGAAGGGTTTTGCCCCTCAAACCGATACGGCACGCCTTTCCGTCCACCCCATCCAAAACACAATTGGAAAAGGCAAAATTATACATGACGGCGACCCAAGGAAACCTTTACCGTCTGCATTATGGCCAGTAGGGGAAACACTAACAATTATTTCAATTAAAAAAAGCCGCCTGAAAATCATCAGACGGCCTTTGGGAGACAGACATCAATAACGCAGGGAACTGCCCACATTGTCCACAATACGCGGGGTAATGAAGATCAGCAACTCGTTCCTGCTGTTTTCACGCTCGCGGGATTTAAACAAATTGCCTACAACGGGAATATCGCCCAACAACGGAACCTTAGTTGTCTTATCCGTATTGGTTTCTTGGAAAATGCCGCCCAGAATCAAAGTACCGCCGTCTTCCACCATGGCCTTGGTATCCAAACGCTGCGTACTGATACACGGTTCACTCGCACCGCAAGACCTATCCACCGAGTCCTTATTAACCTTGATGTCCATAATCACCTGGCCGTCGGGAGTGATATTCGGCGTAACAGTCAAGCCCAATACGGCCTTTTTAAACGAAGTGGAAGTCGCACCGCTGGAAGCTGCCTCTTGGTAAGGAATCTCGGTACCCGATTCGATCACAGCCTCTTTGCGGTCCTGCGTCAAGACACGGGGGCTGGAAACAATCTTCACCTTATTCTGCGCCTGTTGCGCCGCAAGCTCCAAACCTAAGGCACCAGAGGCAAAATTATGTACCAAGGCTATAGTGCCGGTCGCTGTTGCACTGATAGGCAGGCTAATATTAGGGCCTAATGTAAATGTTGCAGGCTCAGGAAGTGTATTGGTTGGATTCATACTCCAATTTAACATATTCCTATTTGCCTTACTTTGGGCATCTGCATTAGCAACGGCATTACTCCAATTATTACCCCAGCTGTTTTTACCATTAGAACCGGCATAACCGAACTTAACCCCCAAAGCGCGGGAAAAGCCGTCCTGCGCTTCGACAATGCGTGCTTCTACCATAACCTGGCGGGCAGGAACATCCAATTGGTCTATCACTTTCTGGAACTTCTGGATAATCGCAGGATTATCTGTGACAATCAACGTATTGGTAGCCGCGTCTATCAATACGCTGCCTCGGGAGCTCAAAATAGAGTTCTCATCCCTAGTTCTGGATCCGTTCTCGTTTAAATTCAAAATTTTGCGGAATTCCTGAACATCCTTGTATTTCAGCTGGAAGGTTTGCGATACCAGAGGCCCCAATTCCGCCAATTCTTTTTGCCCTATCAACTTGGCCTTGTCTTTTTCCAACAACTCGGAACTGGGTGCGACATTAATAATATTGCCGTTTTGACGCTTGTCCAAATTGCGCGCCTCCAGAACGAAGTCCAGCGCCTGATCCCAAGGGACATCTTTCAAACTAATCGTCATCTTACCATTGACACTGTCGCTGGCGACGATGTTCATACCGGACTCTTTGGCCAGAATCTGCAAAATGGTACGGACTTCCACATCTTGGAAATCCAAGGAAACCTTATTTCCCCTATAATTTTTCGGTTTGTTTTTCAAACCATCCGCCTCCAGCGAAGACTTTTGAGCAATTTCAAAAGACATACGGCCGGCGGCATTTTTGGTATTTACCGACCAGGAACCCTGATTACGGATAACAATCTGAGTATCGTTGCCCAGACGCTTCATCACCACGCTGCGGACCGGTGTACTGAAATCGCTGACATCCAGATTGCGCTGTGCTTGAATAGGCAGGGGATAATTCTTTAAAGTTACGATAACCCGGTCAGCCTGTTGTTTGACATCGGGCGTGCCCCTGAATCCGGGAACGCTCAATTCGACAATACCGGTGGTATTGTTACCCTTCCTAAAATCCACGGTTGCCCCGGCATTTGCCGACTGCCGGCTGCCGGATTGATGAATTTGCGGAGATGACGCACCTGCCGCCTCATTCAGATAAATCCAAACCTCATTGCCCTTTACCTCGGCATTGGCACGTCCGGCCTTATTCAAAGCCAACAAAATCCGCGCCTGATTATTATTTTGCGTAGCGGCGATTTGCGATAACAGAGGGTCGGCGTATTCCAAAACAGGCTGGGGCAGTGCCACACCGGTTGTCGGAAAATCCAATACAATCTGGGTAGGCGAACCAACCGGCGCATTATTGGGCCTAACCACATCCTTATCAAACTTAATTTTGACGATCTTTTGATTATTAGGCAGGGTGGAAACATTAATATCGGTAATATTTCCCGCCGACAACCCCTGTGCCGCGATACCCAAACCCAAAAACGACAACGTTTTTAAAACTGACAATTTTTTCATAACTTATACCCCTTAATTTTCAATTACCCGTTTCGGAACTATTCAAAACCAATTCGGTCGGACGAAACACCCAATTACCGTCGGCATCTTCCACCAATTCCGCAATAACAATCGCATCATCCCTGATTTCGGTGATACGCCCATAATTCTGTCCCAAATAATTACCCTTGCCAACAGTATAAACATGATCCTCCACTTCGACAAAAGCAGATACCTTGCCGTTTTTGGTAAAAGAACCGACATATTTCAAACTATTTAGCGGGAAACCCTCCAAAATCTCCTTAGGACGGTTCATATCCGGCGCGTTCAAACCTTTCTGCTGGTTTACAGTCAGTCTTTTGCTGTTGAAGGCATCCAAGGCCGGCTGTTGCGGAGGCGTATATGTCATCATAGGTACCCCCGTGGGTATTTCTGCCGGCTTAATGCCCCTCTGAGCTTCCTTCCTGGTATTGCTCATCCAGCTTTGCAGATCCTCTGCCGGACCAGAATCACATGCAGCCAAACATAACACACTGGAAATCAATAAAATTTTCTTCATGTTATATTTCCCCATCATTTCGTTGTACCATTCTGGTTGTTTGCCGCCGAGGCAGCCTTTTGTTCCGCTGCCAATTCTTCTACTGGGCGGGCTTTATAAGTATTGGCGATGGCGCGTAAAGTGATTAAGCCTGTTTTATCATCCTTGCTGATATTCAAATTACTCAGCGTGATGATACGGGACAAGCCGCCTATATCCCTCGCAAACTTAGAAATCTGCCCATATTGTCCCGAAATAGACAAATCGTAAGGCAGCCTCTGAATCGGGCCGTCATTTACCGGCGACATGGGGGTCAGGCTGCTGATCCTCATACCGTTCGCCGATGCGGCTTGGTGTAACTCGGAAACCAAGTTATCTACTTCGGCCTGTGTAGGCAATTGTTTCAACAACTGCTTGAAAGCCTCTTCCAAAGCCGCCAACTCCTGCTTTAGATTGTCCAAATTGGCCGCTTTGACCGCTTTTTCCTTAAAGGTACCCTTTAAAGTTTCTTCCTGTTGCTTGGCCCCTTCCAAGGTTTCCAGCTGACCTTGAAACACGCCCACATAACCCACGCCCAGCACGGCGACAACCGCCAAGATCGCCAGTCCCAACTTTATGGGCATACCCAATTCGTATAGATTATTTAAATCTAATCCTTTTGAATTACTCAAAGCCATTTTTCATTATCCCTTATTTTGCCTGACTGGCCGCACCGGCATCGACTCCCGATGCCGCCTCATTGTTTGCCTGCCCTGCTGCGGGGGCAGATGCGCCCTGTTCCACCAACGGGGCATTTGCCGCAACAAGGGGCTTCAAGGAAGAATCCACCTTGGTTTTGATGGTAAAGTCTTGGCTGGTATCATTTTTCTTGATACTTGCCAGTTCGGGTATGTCGAACAGCCCTTTTGAGGGTAAAACATTCATAAACATCGCAATGCGGTTGTCGCTGACAGCCCTGCCTGAAATTTCATAATTCTTTTCGTCTTTTGCCGTGAGAGCGGTCAGATAAACCCCCTCGGGCAGCAATTCATTTAAAGAATCGATGATATGCGCGCCCTCGAAGCGTTTGTTCTGTAACTCTTCAACCTTTTGCTTGCGGAGCAGGAAGGCATCCCTCTCGCTTTCCAACTTGGAAATCTCCTCGATTTCCTTATCCAGCTTCTTAATTTCCGTATCCAGAAACTGATTCCTGCTTTCCTGGGCGGAAATAGCCTGTTCGATACCCAGGTAGGCAAATACCGCCAATCCGACGCCGACTGCCAGGGCAACCAGCATTAATGCCTTGAATTGCTGCTGTTTCTTACGCCGGATCTCTTCCCGGTACGGCAGCAGATTAACCTTAATCAAATTTATCATATTTACAATCCCCTTAATGCCAATCCAAAGGCAATGGTCAGTTCGGCAGCGACATGCTGCAATTCGGAAAGATCCACTTTGTTACCGGCCGAGGTATAGATGGCCGGATGCACGCATTCGGTCGATGTGTTTGTTTGGGAAAACACTGCCTCGGGCAAACCAGGCTGCAACGATGCCACACCGGTCAGGAATATGTGTTTGACGCTGGCAAACTGATCGCTGGGCTGGGTTGTGTAATAAAATTGCAGCATACGCTGGATTTCCTGGGCCACTTGGATATTGAAGCGGTCGGCAATCTGAGCCTGGTAGTCGCTGGGCCTGTCCCCCGAACGCTGCATGGCCAAAGCCTGATCCTCGCTGACCTGGTAGGTGCGTTGGATCAGCTGGTTCAATTGTTCCCCGCCCAAGGGTGATTCCTGTTTGTAGAGGATTTCCCCGTTTTGCAAGACAAGGGCATACATCTCGCTGCCGGAAATGTTGATGGCCGCCACTTTTTCGTTGGCCAATTCGGGGGACTGCTGGTTTATCCAGTAGCTGAACGCGTTTGCCTGGGCAAAGATATCGACATCGAGGAACTGCGGGCTCAGGTTTGCGCTGTCGAAAGCTTCCAAACGGGGCTCGACTTCGTCTTTGCGCGACACGACCAGTAGAACCCTACGGCCTGGAGGGCTGACGGAATTGCCCATTTTCTGAAAATCGTAATTGACTTCGTCCAACGCGGAAAATTGGGAGAGTTCGAATTCTGCGAAGTCCTCCAAATCCATGTCGGTTTCTTTCGGGTTGTAGACGACCGTTTCTATGGTTGTGGTCGTCAGGGGCATGGCCGCGACGATATTCCGGTTATTGGTATGCAGCTGGGTGTATGCGTGTTGCAAGTAAGATACAAGTTGGTCGTAATCCTGAATCCTGGCTCCCTTGATGATATTTTTAGGCAGTTTGACAACAACGTATTTTTCCAGCTGAATTTGGTTTAAACTTCGCCCTGAAATTTGAACCATCTTAATGGAGTCTTGGCTGATGTCTATACCCACCGCCCCGCGCGAAGAAAAGCTAGCAGACGGCTTAGCTTTTGTATTCTTTTGGTTTTTTGTCAGTTTCATAAGTATTTTTCCTGCCCAATAATGTCAGCTAAAATATCGGCTTCCGTAAGTTATTGATAAAAGCACGCGGCTTAGGAAACCGCCTTGCTATCGTAATTTAACCTATTTTACTTTATTTAATGTCTCCTTGGGCAAATATTACCTAGTCATGATGAAAAAATTTTTTACCACCCTGGCCTTCCTGTGCCTGGGGCTTACCCTTTTCGCCGTCGGTTTGCTGGCCATCGCTATTTTGATTACCTACCCCAAGCTGCCTTCTTTGGAAGCGGTAACCAATTACCAGCCAAGAATGCCGCTGACCATTTATTCCGCCGACGGCAAAATTATCGGCACTTATGGCGAGGAGCGGCGTGCGTTTACGGAAATCAATGAATTTCCACAGGTTTTGAAGAATGCGGTAATTGCCGCCGAAGACAAGCGCTTTTACCAGCACTGGGGGGTGGACGTTATCGGCGTGGGAAGGGCCTTGATCAGCAATTTCCGCAACAGCGGCATCCAGTCGGGGGCCAGTACGATTACGCAGCAGGTCGCGCGCAATTTCTACCTGACCAACGAACGCACTTTCCGGCGTAAATTCAATGAGGCTTTGTTGGCGTACAAAATCGAGCAGTCCCTGACCAAGGACCAGATTTTGGAGCTGTATTTCAATCAGATTTACCTGGGGCAGCGCGCCTATGGCTTTGCCGCCGCCTCGCGGGTTTATTTCAACAAGCCGGTGCAGGAGTTGGATTTGGCCGAAGCCACCATGTTGGCCGGCCTGCCCAAAGCACCCTCGGCCTATAACCCGCTGGTCAATCCCGAACGCGCCAAACAACGCCAGCGTTATATTTTGAACAATATGGTGAAACTGGGCATGGTGTCGGCCGGGGAGGCGCAGGCGGCCTTTGCCCAAGAGCTGCACTATGACCGTTTTGTGCAGAAGGTCGATCAAAATTCGCTGTATGCGGCTGAAATGGCGCGGCAGGAAGTCTATGAGAAATACGGCGAGGATGCCTATACCCAGGGCTTTAAGGTTTATACCACGGTCAATACCGAAGACCAGCGCGTGGCTACCAACGCCCTGCGCAAAACTCTGCGCGGCTTTGACCGGGGCTCGGCTTATCGCGGCGCGGAGAATTTTTTGGATTTGGATAAAAATACCGATGAGGATACCGACGAGGTCATAGGCCGCCATTTGTCCACCCTGTACCCGGTGGACGGTATGGAACCGGCGGTAGTTGTCAGCGCGTCGAAAAAACAGGGCATAGAGGCACAGATGGCCAACGGTGCCAGGATAAGGCTGACGCCGGAGCAGATGGGGTCGGCACGCAATGCCATTTTGAATGCCAAGATGGAAGACGCGCAGTTGCAGCGTGGCGCCATCATCCGCCTGCAAAAGGGGAAAAACGGTTGGCGTATCGCGCAAGAACCCGCCCTGCAGGGTGCGCTGGTTTCTTTGGATGCGCGTACCGGCGCGATCCGCGCGATAGTCGGCGGCTATGATTTCCACAGTAAGAATTTCAACCGCGCCACCCAGGCGCAACGCCAACCGGGTTCTTCCTTTAAGCCTTTCGTTTATTCGGCCGCTTTGTCCAGGGGGATGACGGCGGCCACGCTGATTAACGACGACCCCATCAGTGTCCCGGGGGCGGGGCGCAATGGTATGCCTTGGACACCCAAGAATTCGGACGGCCGTTATGATGGCCCTATTACCCTGCGCCAGGCATTGACCCGTTCCAAAAATATGGTCTCCATCCGTATTTTGATGTCCAGCGGTATTCCCTATACTCAAAAATATATAGAGAGGTTCGGCTTTAAGGCAAAAGACCATCCGGCCAATTTGTCTATGGCTCTGGGCGCGGGTTCGACATCGCCGCTGCAAATGGCCGAGGGCTATGCCGTCTTCGCCAACGGCGGTTACAGGGTGTCGGCTTATATTATTGATAAGATTTATGACACGCAAGACCGTTTGAAGGCGCAGATGCAGCCTATTGTCGCCGGCGAAAACGCGCCTCAGGCCATAGACCCGCGCAATGCCTATATTATGTACAGTATTATGCAGGATGTGGTGAAATACGGTACGGCGCGGGGCGCAATGGCCTTGGGGCGTTCGGATGTGGCGGGCAAGACCGGTACGACCAATGAGAATAAGGATGCCTGGTTTGTCGGTTTTACCCCCGATGTGGTTACGGCCGTCTTTATCGGTTTCGACAAGCCGCGCAGTATGGGGCGCGCCGGTTACGGCGGCACTATCGCGCTGCCGGTTTGGGTGGAGTATATGCGCCATGCGCTAAAGGGCAAGCCGGTCAGGAAGATGAAGGTGCCGCCGGGCTTGGTCAATCGCGGCGGGGAGTTCTTTATCAAGGGGCGTGAAACCACCGACCCCTCTTTGGTCATCGAACGCCCCAGCCGCCCGGCCGACGAGGGCGGGGATGGCTCTGCGGGCAGTCGTCCCGCCAACCGCGCCGATGAGATCATACAGGAGCCGGAAGAGCAGGAAGTCAGGCCGATTAACCGCCGTTCCCCCGACGGGGCAACCGAGGTACCGCCCATCCGCCGCCAGCCCTCCGGCGGCAGCGGTGATTTGGACGATTTGTTCTGACAACGTTTTTTTACGGGAAATGGGCGTACACTACGCCGTTTCCCATTAATCCGGCACACTGCCGGCACATCCACCAACAGAGGAATCCGACTGATGAGCAATATTCAGGCCATGTCTCTCCCTGTTCCCAGCAGCCACGGCAGTCTGGAACAATATATCCATACGGTAAACAATATCCCCATGCTGACGCCGGAAGAAGAACATAATTTGGCCGAACGTAAAATGGGCGGCGATGTGGAGGCGGCCAAGCAATTGATCCTTTCGCATTTGCGCGTCGTTGTTTCTATCGCCAGGGGCTATGACGGCTACGGGCTTAATCAGGCCGATTTGATTCAGGAGGGCAATATCGGCCTGATGAAGGCGGTCAAGCGTTACGAACCCGACAGGGGCGCGCGCCTGTTTTCTTTCGCCGTCCATTGGATTAAGGCCGAAATCCATGAGTTTATTTTGCGTAATTGGCGTTTGGTGCGTGTGGCAACCACCAAGCCGCAACGTAAGTTGTTTTTCAATTTGCGCAGTATGCGTAAGTCTTTGTCGGCCTTGTCCCCCAAGGAGGCGCAGGCCATCGCCGATGATTTGGGGGTGAAACTTGCCGAGGTGATGGAGATGGAGCAGAGGATGACGGGCAAGGATGTCGCCCTCTTGGCCGATAATAGTGATGATGAGGAGGCTTTCGCCCCCATAGACTGGCTGGCCGACCATGACAGCGAACCTACGCGCCAAATCGAGAAGAAGGCCCATTACGCGCTGCAGACGGAAGGGCTGCAAAATGCGCTGGCCAAGTTGGACGACCGCAGCCGCCGTATTGTGGAAACGCGCTGGCTGCAGGACGACGGCGGCCTGACTTTGCATGAGTTGGCGGCGGAATACGGGGTTTCGGCCGAACGTATACGCCAAATCGAAGCCAAAGCCATGCAGAAGTTGCGCGGTTTTTTGGCAGAAGAGGAAGCCTCTTGAGCTGTTTCGGCCGCAAAGCCGTCTGAAAAGCCCTAAAGCCGGTTTTCAGGCGGTTTTTTTGTGTTTATCACATCGCGCCGTAGTTGGGCCCGCTGCCGCCTTCGGGGCAAACCCAAGTGATGTTCTGTGTCGGGTCTTTGATGTCGCAGGTTTTGCAGTGTATGCAGTTGGCGGCGTTAATCTGCGGTTTCGGGCTGCCGTTTTCCTGCACGATTTCGTACACGCCGGCCGGACAATAGCGGGTTTCGGGTGCGGCGTATTCGCGCAGGTTGATGTCTATCGCGGCCTTCGGGTCGGCAAGTTGCAGGTGGACGGGTTGGTTTTCTTCGTGGCTGATGTTGGCCAGAAAGACGCTGCTCAAACGGTCGAAGGTCAGTATGCCATCGGGTTTTGGGTAGTCTATGGGCGTGCAGTCGGCGGCCTTTTTCAGGCTGCCGTGGTCTGTGCCGTGGTGGCTGATGGTCCAGGGGGTGCGGCCTTTGAACAGGTATTGTTCCAAACCGGTGTAGGCGAAGGCCGGCCACA
>JAUMUU010000159.1 GCA_030530545.1 Neisseria sp.
TTACCGGCTCGATTGTCGCCTTCGGCAAGCTCAACGGCAAAATCAGCAGCGCGCCCTTGCAACTGCCCGCCAAACACAAGCTCAACCTCGCCGCATTGGTTTTATCCTTTATCCTGATGCTGGTGTTCGTATCCGTTGACGGCAGCGGCCTCATCCTGATTCTGATGACCCTGATCGCCCTCGCATTCGGCTGGCACTTGGTCGCCTCCATCGGCGGCGCGGATATGCCCGTGGTCGTGTCCATGCTCAACTCCTATTCCGGCTGGGCGGCGGCGGCGGCAGGCTTTATGCTCTCCAACGACCTGCTTATCGTAACCGGCGCGCTGGTCGGCTCCAGCGGCGCGATTCTTTCTTACATCATGTGTAAAGCCATGAACCGCTCCTTCATCTCCGTCATCGCGGGCGGATTCGGCACCGACGGCTCGGCAGCGGCGGCAGACGGCGGCGAAATCGGCGAATACCGCGAAGCCAAACCCGCCGAAGTCGCCGAAATGCTCAAAAACGCCCACAGCGTCATCATCACCCCGGGCTACGGCATGGCGGTGGCGCAGGCGCAATACCCCGTCGCCGAAATCACCGAGCTTCTGCGCAAAAACGGCACCGAAGTGCGCTTCGGCATCCACCCCGTCGCCGGCCGCCTGCCCGGCCACATGAACGTACTGCTCGCCGAAGCCAAAGTCCCCTACGACATCGTGTTGGAAATGGACGAAATCAACGACGACTTCCCCGAAACCGACGTGGTGCTGGTTATCGGTGCGAACGACACGGTGAATCCCGCCGCCCAAACCGACCCCAATTCGCCCATTGCCGGTATGCCGGTGCTGGAAGTGTGGAAGGCGAAAGAAGTGGTGGTGTTCAAACGCTCGATGAACACCGGCTACGCAGGCGTGCAAAACCCGCTGTTCTTCAATGAAAATACGGTGATGTGCTTCGGCGATGCGAAAAAGACCATTGATGAAATTTTGGCGGATTTGAAAAAATAAGCTGTTTGAAATAAAAAGGCCGTCTGAAAACCCGTTTGCAGGTTTTTCAGACGGCCTTGCATTATCGGCGGCAAAAAAAAACGGCATACCGTTTCCGATATGCCGCCTTGCGCGTGAAGACTGCTGTTGTTTTGGCAGTGGTTTGAGTCTTAGTCCTCTTGCGCCCCGGTTTGGATATAATTTTGCAGACCCACCTTGGTGATGAGTTCCTGTTGGGTTTCCAGCCAGTCTATATGTTCCTCGTTGATATCTTTTTGCTTTTCCAGCAAATCGCGGCTGACATAATCCTGCTTTTCCTCACACACGGCGATGGCGGCGGCCAGCGCGGCATGTTTGTCATACTCCTTGGTCAAATCGCACTTTAGGATTTCCTCCGTGCTTTCGCCTATCAGCAGCTTGCCCAATTCCTGCAGGTTGGGCAGCCCCTCCAGCAGCAGGATGCGCTCTATCAAATCATCGGCGGATTTCATCTCGCGGATAGACTGCTTGAAGAAATGCTCGCCCAACTCCTCCAAGCCCCAATTTTTCAAAATGCGCGCATGCAGAAAATACTGATTGATGGTAATCAGCAGCAGGCCCAGGTTTTTATTCAGTTCGCGAATGACGGTACGGTCGCCTTGCATGGTGTATCCTTCCCGCCCTTAGAGCTGGCTTTGTTTGTAATTTTCCAAACCCATCATATCGATCAGGCGCAATTGCTGTTCCAACCAGTGCGCGTGGTCTTCCTCAGTGTCGGCCAACTGTTTCACCATAATGTCGCGGGTAACATAATCCTGTTTTTCCTCGCACAACTTAATACCTTTTTTCAGCGCGGCGCGCACTTCCAACTCAGTATTCAGATCGGCTTTCAACATAGCGACCAAATCACTGCCTATATTCAGGCCCGTAGGCACCATGCCCGGCGTGCCTTCCAACATCAAAATGCGGCGGATGAACTGCTCTGCGTGTTCCGTTTCCTCCTCCATCTCGTGGCTCAGGCGTTCGAACAACTTATTGAAACCCCATTCGGCATACATACGGGAGTGGATAAAATATTGGTCGCGGGCGGCCAGCTCGCCGGCCAACAATTCGTTCATATAATCAATGACAGCTTTATCGCCTTTCATCTCGGATTCCTTTTTTGCGGTGGTTATAAAAATAGGGTTTTGTGTTCCCGCCGGCTGTCCGGCGCGTCGTTTTCTCGATGGACGGCATTCTAACAGCACACAGCCAAAAAGCAACTTTCCATTTAAAATACAAACAATTATCAAAGAAAACACATAAAGCGCAACATACCCTTTTCCCCTGATAGGCTTGTTTTTGATGCTTTTTTAATCGGCGTAATTTCAATAAACATTATCAATCGAAATTTGATTTTACATAGTTTAACTAAATGACCGCGCAACAAGCCGCCCCCACCCTACGGTCCGGCCAACTTAGTGTATAATGCACGGTTTTCCCAATTATCCATATAAAGCAAAAACCCATAATGAAATCAATCCGCAATATCGCCATTATCGCCCATGTAGACCACGGCAAAACCACACTGGTTGACCAACTGCTGCGCCAGTCGGGCACCTTCCGCGCCAACCAGCACGTCGATGAACGCGTGATGGACAGCAACGACCTGGAAAAAGAACGCGGCATCACCATCCTCGCTAAAAACACCGCCATCGATTACGAAGGCTACCACATCAACATCGTCGATACGCCGGGACACGCCGACTTCGGCGGCGAAGTGGAGCGCGTTTTGGGCATGGTGGACTGCGTCGTATTGTTGGTCGATGCCCAAGAAGGCCCGATGCCGCAAACCCGTTTCGTTACCAAAAAAGCCTTGGCTTTGGGCCTGAAACCGATTGTCGTCATCAACAAAATCGACAAACCGTCCGCCCGTCCGAGCTGGGTGATAGACCAGACTTTCGAACTCTTCGACAACCTGGGCGCAACCGACGAACAGTTGGATTTCCCGATTGTCTATGCGTCCGGTTTGAGCGGTTTTGCCAAATTGGAAGAAACCGACGAGAGCAGCGACATGCGCCCGCTGTTCGATACCATTTTGAAGCACACCCCCGCACCTAGCGGCAGCGCGGATGAAACGCTGCAACTGCAAATTTCCCAACTCGACTATGACAACTACACCGGCCGCTTAGGCATAGGCCGCATCCTCAACGGACGCATCAAGCCCGGCCAAGTGGTTGCCGTGATGAACCACGACAAACAGATTGCCCAAGGCCGCATCAACCAGCTTTTGGGTTTCAAAGGTTTGGAACGCGTGCCGC
>JAUMUU010000160.1 GCA_030530545.1 Neisseria sp.
GCCTGCTTGGAAATCCTTGCTGCATCAGACTGGGCGGCCGTGTTTTCGCCAACCTGCCGCCTAAGGTGCAAAATAGGGGGCAATCATGCTTCGCTTGCGCCGTCTATCCAGACAAATATTTGATTGTTAAAGATAATGCCGTTTCGCCAACCTAAGGGGTTTGGTGTGCAAACGGAGGTTGGCGATTGCGGGCCGGATGGTGTTTTCAGACAGGTCAAGATTATAACCCGCATTCTTATTAATTAACAGCCATGTTTCGATATTCCCGCGCACGGACGCTAAGGATGCGCGCAACGGTGTCTTTTACCGCCGGCGCATTTCGGCAAGGGTCTTGACCGCCAAGGCTTTGTTGTTCAGTCCGCCTTATCCTTCCATGCGCCGTAGCCTGCCGCGTCCATTTCTTCCAGGGGGATGAATTTCAGGCTCGCGCCGTTGATGCAGTAGCGCAGGCCGCCTTGGTCGCGCGGGCCGTCGGGGAAGACGTGGCCCAGGTGGGAATCGGCGGCGCGGCTGCGGACTTCGGTGCGGTGCATGTTGTAGCTGAAATCGTCATGTTCGGTAACGGCGGCGGCTTCAATCGGGCGGGTGAAGCTGGGCCAGCCGCAGCCGGAATCGAATTTGTCGGCGGAACTGAACAGGGGTTCGCCGCTGACGATATCGACATAAATGCCGGGTTTGAACAGGTGGTCGTATTGGTGGCTGAAGGCGTGCTCGGTCGCGCCTTTTTGGGTAACTTGGTATTGTTCTTCGGTCAGGATGCGTTTGAGTTCGGCATCGCCGGGTTTTTTGTAGGTTGCCGGGTCGAAGCCCGGGGCTTGGGGGGCGGTTTTAGCGGGCAGCGGCTCATCGGCTTTGCGTATGTCTATGTGGCAGTAGCCGTCGGGGTTTTTAATCAGGTAGTCCTGATGGTATTCCTCGGCTTCATAGAAGTTTTGCAGCGGTTGGTTTTCGACAACCAGGGGCTGTTTGTATTTTTGCTGCTCGCGTTTGAGGGCGGCGGCGATGACGGTTTGTTCGGCGGGGTCGGTGTAATAGATGCCGCTGCGGTATTGGGTGCCGGTGTCGTTGCCTTGTTTGTTGAGGCTGGTGGGATCGACAACGCGGAAGTAGTATTGCAGGATGTCGTCCAGGCTGAGTTTGTCGGCATCGTAGGTTACTTTGACGGTTTCGGCGTGGCCGGTATGGCGGTAGGATACGTCTTCGTAAGACGGGTTTTGCGTGTTGCCGTTGGCGTAGCCGGATACTGCGTCCACCACGCCGCCTATGCGTTGGAAATAGGCTTCCAAACCCCAGAAGCAGCCACCGGCAAGGTAGATGGTGCGGGTATTCATGATTTTGGCATCCTTTTTGTCGGGTTTGTAAAATGTGTTTTTTAAAGCGCCCAGGTCGGCGTTGGGATTTTGGATGAGTGCCAATGCCTGTGCTTCGTTGATGCTGCCTTTGACTATGCGTTGTATGCTGCCGTCTTGGCCGATTAGTGCCCAGGATGGGTAAACGTTGATGTTCAGGCTTTGGGCGATGTTGCCGCCCGGGTCGGTAAGGACGGGGAGTTTGGGGTAGTTTAATCCGGCATACCATTTTTGAAAGTCGCCGTCTTTTTTCTCGCGTAAATAGCCGGGCGAAGCTATGGTAATCAGGTTGGCGGAGGCAAAACGCGTATCCTGCGCCCATTTTTCGGCCTGCCCCAGTTCGGACAGGCACAGGGGACACCAGCTTGCCCAGAATTTAATCAGGGTGGGTTGGTTTTTTTTCAGGTGGGACGCGGCCGGGCGGTTTTGTGTGTCGTGCAGTTCGGACAGTATTTGCGGCACGGATTCTGCTTGGGCTTCTGCGGCTTGGGGCGAACAGGCCGCGATACAGGCTGCCGCGCACAACGGTAATATGATTTGCCAAACGGATGTTTTTTGGGGGTTCATTTGTCCTTCCTTGGCCGGCCCGGGGCTGGTTTGAGACGGGTCCACTATACCTTGTCGGGCGGTAAAAATATAGTGGATTAAAATTGCAAGGCCGAGTCTTTCCTGAAGGGCGGGGTTTCAACCATTAAGGGAATTTTGATGAGGGAGGAAACTTTCGGCCCGGTGTTGCCCGTGGCGGTGTCCGATGCGCTGGAACAGGTCGTCGCTTTGGCCAATGATTGCGAGTTCGGCCTGAGCGGTTCTGTTTATTTGGAAACGGATATTAGACGCGGGATGGGGGCGTTGGAACGCAAGGCCGTCTGAAAAGCCGGAAACGGGGTTTTCAGGCGGTTTTCCGCCTCCGCCCCGTATCGAAAGTTGATTCAATCCGCTATATAATCCGCCCGTCCCCAACCCGCTGAAAAAGAGAGAACCCCATGAGTTTCAAAACCGATGCCGAAATCGCCCGCGAAGCCGACATCCGCCCTATAGGCGAAATCGCCGCCAAGCTGGGCATCAGCCAAGACAAGCTCGAACCCTACGGCCGCTACAAGGCCAAAATCGACCCCGCACAAGCCTTTGCCCTGCCCGATAAAAAAGGCCGCCTGATTCTGGTAACCGCCATCAACCCCACCCCGGCGGGCGAAGGCAAAACCACCGTAACCATAGGCCTGGCCGACGCATTGAACCACATAGGCAAACAGGCCGCAGTCGCCATGCGCGAACCTTCGCTGGGACCCGTGTTCGGCATCAAGGGCGGCGCGGCGGGCGGCGGCTATGCCCAGGTTTTGCCCATGGAAGACATCAACCTGCACTTCACCGGCGACTTCCACGCCATAGGCGCGGCCAACAACCTTCTGGCCGCCATGCTGGACAACCACATCTATCAGGGCAACGCGCTGAACATAGACCCCAAACGCGTCCTGTGGCGGCGCGCGGTGGACATGAACGACCGCCAGTTGCGCAACATCATCAGCGGCAACGGCAAGCCCACGGACGGCGTGTTGCGCCCCGACGGCTTCGACATTACCGTGGCATCCGAAGTCATGGCCGTATTCTGCCTGGCCAAAGACATAGGCGATTTGAAAGAACGTTTGGGCAACATCCTGATTGCCTATGCCAAAGACGGCAGCCCCGTTTACGCCCGCGATTTGAAGGCACACGGCGCGATGGCGGCACTCCTGAAAGACGCGATTAAGCCCAATTTGGTGCAAACCATAGGCGGTACGCCCGCCTTCGTCCACGGCGGCCCTTTCGCCAACATCGCCCATGGCTGCAACTCCGTAACCGCCACCCGCCTGGCCCTGCACCTGGCCGACTATGCCGTTACCGAAGC
>JAUMUU010000161.1 GCA_030530545.1 Neisseria sp.
GTTTGGCGGCGGCGACGAAGGCGTTGCCGGGGCCGGTGATTTTATCGACCTGCGGGACGGTTTCGGTGCCGTAGGCAAGTGCGGCGACGGCTTGCGCGCCGCCGACGGTGAAGACTTTGGTTACGCCGGCGACGTAGGCGGCGGCCAGTACGATGTCGTTGCGCTCGCCCTTGGGCGTGGGGACGACCATGATGATTTCTTTCACGCCTGCAACGTGGGCGGGCATGGCGTTCATGATGACGGAACTGGGATACGCGGCTTTTCCGCCGGGGACGTAAATGCCGACGCGGTCAAGCGGTGTAATCTGCTGCCCCAGAAGCGTGCCGTCTTCGTCTTCATACGTCCACGATTCCATTTTTTGGCGTTGGTGGTAGCTTTCGACGCGTCGGGCGGCGGTTTTCAAGGCCGTCTGAATGTCGGGCTGCAAACGCTCGAACGCGGCTTTCAAGTCTTCTTGAGTCAGAATGAGGTCGTCTATGTTTTGGGCGGACGTGCCGTCGAATTTGTTGGTGTATTCTATGAGTGCCGTATCGCCGCGTTTTTGCACGTCGGCGCAGATGTCGGCGACGATGCGGTCGATTTCGGGATTTTGCGCGGTTTCAAAGGCCAGCAGGGCTTGGAGTCCGGCTTGGAAGTCGGGGGATTGGGCGTTGAGTTTTTTCATCAAAATTTCCTTAACGGTTAAAACCCCGCCCTTCGGGGCAACACACAGGGCTGCGCCTTATGTGCCGCCTTGTGTGTCGAAACATGGCGTTTCCTTTAAGCTCGGGAATTTGGTCTTTGGGGAAAAGGCGGGGTTTGCCTACGGTTCAGGCCGTCTGAACAAACAGTGTTTCAGGCGGCCTGCGTTTTAAAAAACAGCGGGGCAGGGCGCATTCAAGACAATGAAGCGGCCGCCGCAAAAACATCGATAATAGGCTGCAGGCGCGCATATTTCACCTTCAGGGCGGCCTTATTGACCACCAGCCGGCTGGATATATCGCAGATATGTTCGACCGCGCGGAGGCGGTTTGCCCTAAGGGTATTGCCGCTGGAAACCAAATCGACTATCGCATCCGACAGACCGACCAGCGGCGCGAGTTCCATAGAGCCGTAGAGTTTGATGATATCCACATGAACCCCTTTGGCGGCAAAATGTTCGGCCGCGATGCCGGGGTATTTGGTGGCGATACGCAGCCGCCCGCCCGGCTGCGAGGCGCGCTCATAATCGAAGCCTTCCGGCACGGCCACCATCATGCGGCACTTCGCAATCTGCAAATCCAAAGGCTGATACAGGCCTTCGCCGCCGTGTTCGGTCAAAACATCCTTACCGGCGATACCGAAATCGGCCGCCCCGTATTGGACATAAGTCGGCACATCCGAGGCACGCACGATGACCAGGCGTATATCGTCGTGATTGGTAGCGATAATCAACTTGCGCGACTGCTCGGGGTCTTCGGCCGCCTCTATACCGGCGGCGGCCAGCAGGGGCAGCGTTTCATCAAAGATACGGCCTTTGGACAGGGCTATGGTCAATTGTTGTTCGGGCATATCGTTTCCCTTGGATTCCTTCCCCATACGGATACGGCGGATTGATACGGATATGGGGCGGGACTATGCCCGTCCGAAACCATAAAATATTGATTATAAATTATAAAAAATACAAATTCCGCAGTTTGGCAAAAGGCCGCCCGCCAAACCCTGCGGCTTTCGGACGGCCTGCCGTTTTAAGATTCCGCCAACAGCGTTTTCACATCTTCGGCGATTTCGGCTGCGGTATTGCCGTATTTCTCAAACAACACCGTTTCCCCCGACTTGTCCAACACATAAGTACCGGCCGTATGATCGACCAGGTAAATACCGTCCGACTGCTGTTGCGATTTGGCCGAAACCACGCGGTATTGCTGTTTTACCACGGGGATGCTTTGGCTGCCCGTGGCCGTCAGGCCTATGAAGTCGGGGTTGAAGGTTTTGGCGTATTTGCCGACCGCCTCGGGCGTATCGCGTTCGGGGTCCACACTGACGAACACCACCGCCACATCCTTGGCCGCCCCGTCAAGCTGGCTGACCACATCATTATAGGTCAATAGGCTGGTAGGGCAGACATCGGGGCAGTTGGTATAACCGAAAGTCAGCAGCACCACCTTGCCCTTGAGGCTGCTTAGGGCGAAGGGCTTGCCGCTGCCGTCCGTCAGGGTGAAATCGCCGCCGATATCGTCTTTTTTCACATCCGTGCCAAAGAACTTGCCGTTTTTGCGGGCTGAGGGCTTGGCGGCCGCTTCGGACGCGGAAGAAGCCGGTACGGCCGATGCGGCCGGTACGGATGCGGCTGCCGGGGGGGCGGCGGTTTCCGAAGCCGCCTGTCCTGCGGGAGGGGTGGCTTCCTGCTGCTGGCAGGCCGCGAGCAAGATTGCGGAACTTAAAACGAGAGTCAGGTAAGATAGTTTCATCGGATTTCCTTAATGGTTCAAACCCCGCCCTTTGCGGCGGTACAAACGGGATGCAAAGCCGTTTTCGGCGGCCTTGCCGACCCGGCATATTGAAACGGGATGATGACGACCTTGCGCCACCCCGGTTGCGGGGGGTGGGCAGCGCAATCTTACCGTGTTTTCCCCTTGCGAGAAACGGATAAAGGAAAGAAAACGGGGGAAATTTGACCTAGGCGAAATTTCCGGACAGCCCCATACCGGGTGTGGTGCAAATTAAATCTATATGAAATTCATAATATTAAATAAAATATTTTATAAAAACCGACATTCGCGCTTTACAGCACCGCCATATCCGCTATAATACACACTTTCCTACCGCCCAGGTGGTGAAATTGGTAGACACAGGAGACTCAAAATCTCCCGCCGAAAGGTGTGTCGGTTCGAGTCCGACCCTGGGCATATAACCGCTTTTTCAGGCGGTTATTTTTTTGTCCAACACCATCCAACGCCGTAAACCAAACCCGGCAACCACGCGGCTTACAGCCGTTTTTCCCTTCCCTTGACCGTCTAATCCCGTCCAATCCCGCCTTATCGAATCAAGCAAATAACGGGGGTATATTCGGGGGGATACCCCAATACCCCCTAAAACATACCCCAAAAACGAAACTAAACGACCGCCAAATCAGAAACGCCAAGCCCGCTTCAACGGGGAAGAAAGCCAAACTCTTTGACGGCAACGGCCTGTATTTTCGGGGATTTTTTACCCGAAAGGCATTTTTT